>JAGMDK010000330.1 GCA_023128695.1 Phycisphaerae bacterium | reverse complement strand
AGGCTCCTGCCGAGCCGCGGCTCACCAGGAGGTTCGCCCTCCCATCGACCGCATCTCACCAGGAGGTTCGCCCTCCCCCACCGCTACGAGTGCCACACCCAGCGCACGAGCTCCTTGAGCGACGGCGGCTTGCCGTACATGAGCACGCCGACGCGGAAGACCTTCCCGGCGGCCCAGATCGCCAGAAATACGCTCACCCAGAGCACCGCCAGGGTCGTGACGATCTGCCACAGCGGCGTGTCGGGGTCGGCACAGACGCGCAGGATCATGACGAACGGCGTGATCGGCGGGATGTAACTTAGCACGATGCTGAACAGCGAGGCCGGATGCTCGGCGATGTAGAACCAGAAGATCATTGGAATAATCGTGATCACAGAGAGCGGGAAGACCATGCTCTGGGCTTCCTTGAGTTCGTTGCACGAGGCGCCGATCCCCGCCAACAGCGACGCCATCAGCAGGAAGCCGGGCACGAAGTACAGCAGGGCCAGCAGCAGCCGATAGCCGGTGACGAGATCGCCCAAGTTGAGGCCCTGTGCGCTCCAGAAACCGACGCTGCCCCACACGGTGATCAGCAGGAAGCCTACCAGCACGGTGCCGAGAATCTTGCCCGCCATCAGTTGCGTCGGGCTGAGGGCTGACAACAGCACTTCGACCACGCGTGAGCTTTTCTCCTCGATCAGGGTCGTCAGCAGCCCTTGGCTGATGCCGAAAGTACCCATGAACAGCAGGAACATGAAAGCAAATGGGGTGATGGCCCGAGCCAGTTCGTTTGAGCTGACCGGTTCGCCTGTTTTGGCATCCCAGCGCGTGATGGGGATGGCCTGGTCGCGCAGCGCAGCGCTGCGCTGCGGGTCGATGCCCTCGTTCCGCCAGCGCACCGCGATGACGGCGTTCCTAATCATGGCCTCCAGAATCTGGCCGGTTTGCAGTTGGTTGTCCTTACGGGCCAGGACGCAACCGCCCTCGCCCGCCACGGCGTCGGCCGACACGATCATGTAGCCGTACAACTCCCCGTCCTGGACCCGCGCCGTCAGCTTCTCGGTGTCGGCCTCGGCCGGCGGAATCCGCTCAAGGGCGAACTGCTGATTCGCCCGATCAGCGTTGTAATTATCAAACTCGCGGCTGAGATCTGTAAACACGACGCCGCCCTGGTCGACAACGGCCAGGTGACGAGTCGGCAGCTTTTCTTTCCTGGTTAGTTCCTGGACCCACTTCGTGCCGTAGATCGCGCCGAGCATGATCGCGGGCATCATCACCACGGTGAGCAGGAAAGCCTTGGTCCGGACCGTCGCGAGGAACTCCCGCCGGGCGACGGCAGTGATCTTATCCATGAGGCTGCTCCTCGCGTCTGAGCGGGTCGCTTTCCAACGGCTCCGGCCGGCCGTTGCCGCCGACGAGTTTCACGAAGATTTCCTGCAAGTTCGGCCGTTGCACCTCGAACCGCATGATGTTGATGTTTCGCACGGCCTGCCGGAGGATGACGTTCGGATCGACGTGCTCGGCCAACTCGAGCCGGGCGTGGCCGGAGGTGATCCGGGCGGTCACGACGCCGTCGAGCTGGGCCAGAGCGTCGAGTTCGCCTTCGCCGTCCAGGACGACGATGCGGGTGGCGAAGCGGGAACGGACCTCGTTGATCGTGCCGTCAATGACCTTGCGGCCCTCGTTGATCAGGACGATACGGTCGCACAGGCGCTCGGCCTGGTTCATCTGGTGGGTCGAGAAAACCACGGTCGTGCCGGCCCGGCGCAGGTCGGAGATGAGGCGTTCGAGCATGTCCACGTTGAGCGGGTCGAGCCCCGCGAACGGCTCGTCGAGGATGACCAACTCGGGCTCGTGCAGGATCGCGCTGATGAACTGAAGTTTCTGCGACATGCCTTTCGAGAGCGCCTCGACCTTCTTGCGTTTCCAGTCCTGAAGGCCGATGTGTTCGAGGCTCCGGTCAATACGCTCTTTGAGCGTGTGTCCGCGTAGGCCCTTGAGCCGGCCGAAGTAGCGCAGCGTCTCCTGTACAGTCATCTTGCGATACAGGCCGCGCTCCTCGGGCAGATACCCGATGCGGTCTTTGACCTCCGAAGCCCGCGGGTGATCCAGCACCGCGATGCGGCCGGCGTCGGGGTAGATGATGCTCATCACCATACGCAGAGTGGTGGTTTTGCCGGCCCCGTTCGGCCCCAGGAAGCCCAACACCTGCCCGGCCGACAGACGCAGGCTGAACTCATCCACGGCGGTGAAGTTGCCGTAGCGTTTCGTGATACCTTCGATGACCAGGGCATCCGGCACGGTTGCTCCCTCACTATCCAAGTGGTGCGTTTCATAAATTATACGACTTTCCCACCTTGAAGAAGAGCCGCGGGCTAAAGCTCGCGGATTTGCGCGACCCGTGGCGCGATCCCCGGCCCGCGCCGTGTCTTTGAACAGAACCCCGAGCGTTAGCGA
>JAGMDK010000033.1 GCA_023128695.1 Phycisphaerae bacterium | reverse complement strand
CGCGCCGTGTGACCCAGCCTACCCGACGATAATTGCGCGCGGCCCGACCGCGTTGTACGGCCGGTAACGATCGAGGATCCAGGGTAGAGGATCCAGAGTCGCGCGGCCGCCTATCAACCGTCGATCCTCGATTCTCGACCCTTGATCCCACCTGCATCCTCAAACCTCCACGCGGCGCTTACACAGCCGCGTCCAATAGCAACGACGACCACGGCTGTGCTTGCGATAGGTCAAGACCTGGCCGGACTTGCAGATCTCCAGGCGGACGTACTCACGACCATGCTCCTGCTCCATGGCTTCCACCAAGACCATGAACGGCTTTCGTGGCGCCGAGCAAGTCTGAAATTCCAATCCGCGCATACCTAATCACCAGGACAGGTAGAAGGATTCAAGGATTCAGGGGGCTGAGGATTCGAGGATGGCGCGGCCGCTTCGCTCGAATCCTCGAGTCCCGGGATCCTTGAATCCTGATGCGGTCGCCCCGCCATGGACTCATAAAACTGGTCTAACCACTCCCGGCAAACATGATGTACGCGGATAACCGCCTTACGGGGGCCTCCAAAGTGCTTGGGCAGTGCCCGCTCTAGCTCCGCGTCGATGTCTTTATCGATCTCCACATGTACGATTGATTTATGCATACAACCTGGACCTCGACCGCGCTACGGCAAAGCATATCGTCAATATCAAAGATAGCACATATATCCCGACATGTCAAGATTATTTGTGATATAATCTAGATAGAGTGAGTTGCCAGATATGATTGCAGACATGACCAAAATGTCCGAACAGATCAACTTACGGCTGACGGCCGAGCAGCGAGAGTTGCTGGACCGCTTTTGCAACGACACCCATCGCCATCAACAAACCGTGATTCGTGGCGCGCTGGAATTACTCTTCCGGGGTGGCCTTAAAGCCGCCAATGATTTGCTATCAACAGCTCTCGACGAAACCGAGGAAACCGAACGGGCCGAGGCCGATTCCGGCCCGCCCTCCGCCGCCAACGACGAGCAAGCCGAATGGCTATTGACCGGCAAACGTCCCAAAAAACGCCGGGACGATCGCCCGGCGTGAGTGTAGCACGGGAATCACCACGAAGGACACGAAAAACACGAAAAATGCGAAATAGAGGGATCGAGTCGCCATGATCAAATCGGCATATTGCTCCACCTGTGGGACCCAGCGCGCGTTTGAGCGGCCAGGGCTCAACCACATCCTGCACCTGCTCTTATCGCTGGTCACCTGCGGCTGCTGGATACTGGTCTGGGTTTTACTGGCCGTGCTCCCGCCGCACGAGCCATATCAATGTCGCACCTGCGGCGCTAAACTGCACAAAAGTGAATTAAGAATGCAGAATTAGGGGTAGTGGGTCAGTTTGGTTTTTCAGCGGTTTCAAGCAACCCAACTAGCTCGTCCAGCGTCCACGCATGATCCGCCAATCCAGCCGCTTAACTGAATGCATTTGTCAGCCGTGAAATCTTCTCATGCTCATTCGCGTGGTTTAACATAGTCAAGCGCAATTCCGAAAATAACCAGTCCAGAATTCGCCTAAAAACGCAGTTTATGGCTTATAACATGGCGCAACTTTTTTCGCAACTATGCGTTGACATATTTCTGGTCGCGATTATCATTCAGCTATTATGAACAATCAAGAGATCCTCGATAACCTCAAGCCCGCGTTCCCAGTTTTCTCCGCCGTGCTGCAATCCGCATGGGCCGACATTCGCTCTGCTATTAGCATCCTCGGCCCTCCGCGGCGCACGGAGCGTGCGAACGATATGCATCGCGCGGTCCGAACGAATCTTCGTCGCCTATGCGATAGAGAAGAAGTAGAAGGGTATGTGGAGCTTGTCGAGGAGCGGGATGGACTTGGTCTCGACTATCTCGTGTGGCGACTCGGAACGCCGCTCGCAATTCGATGGGGGCGCCTGAATAACGATCGCGTTCGGCGCAACGCAACCCGGCGCACAATGGACGCGCAAGGCCAGTTGATGCTGATCGATGGGCTCGAAAAAGAAATCGGGAATTTCCCGCTCGTTAGCATGGTGTACGAAATCGCAGACGACCATTACGAGGCAAACGAACCATGTTGGTGGATTCGGCGCATCCGACTTGTCAGAGAGCGAACTGACGCAGTGGAACTGATTGCGGAAATAGCAGAGTTCGCCAACCCGGAGCAGCGAGTGGTCGCCTGGAAAGCGCCAAAGTCGGTGGTTCGCGCTCGAGAGCATGATGTGGATGAATGGGTCCATATTATCGCGAATGCTAAAGTTGGGTAGCATTCTGTCATGCCAAATCCATCAATGATTACGATCGCTCGTGAAGCGAGGGAGTGGACGCAAGCAAATCTCGCGCATGCGATTGATCGCTCCAGGGGTACCGTCTGCCGATATGAACTTGGCGAGCTATCCGCCAATCGTGATCTGCGTGCCATTGCCACAGCGATGAATTTTGAGCCAGCCTTTTTCGAACAAAACGAACCGATCTTTGGACTAGGCGGCGATTTCCTATACCGCAGACGCGCGCATGTGCCAGCGAAATCTAAGCGACGTGTTCAAGCGGAGTGCAACATTTTGAAGATGCAGCTTGATCGGCTGCTGCGTAGCGCTGAAGTCGTGGAAGAACTTCCGCTGCCCGCCTTGCTACCCGAACAGATGAACTGGTCCGCAGAGAGAATCGCCCGCGAAATGCGAGAGGCTCTGCGCATCCCTCCAGGACCAATTAAGAATCTGACGCAGTATCTGGAAAGTGCCGGAATCGTCGTATTCTGCATCGAATTTGGAACGAGCTTAATCGACGGTACCAACATCCGCATTCCAGGGCTGCCGCCGATGATGTTCCTGAACCGCACGGCTCCTGGCGATCGCCACCGCTTTAACCTCGCGCATGAGTTGGGGCACCTTGTCATGCACTTTCGTGCTCCGCTAGGTGATGCCGAAGAGCAAGCTAACACCTTTGCCGCAGAATTACTGGTGCCAAAATCGGAAGTGCGTAACGATTTGAAGAACCTCGATTTGGCAAATGCCGCTCGCCTGAAACCAGTGTGGGGCGTATCAATGCAAACGCTCATCACCCAGGCAGCGCGATTGAAGGTGATAAGCCGCAACCGACAGCGAAGCTTGATGATGAGGCTGGGTGCAGCGAAGATGCGGATTAACGAGCCACTCCCTTTGGAATTCGAGGAGCCGTCCACATTCGACAGCCTAAAGAGATTCCACCGAGAACGCCTCGGCCTCGATGATGACGAAATGCGCCGACTACTATTCACGGATGCGCTGGGGCCAATCGATGTGCAGCCAGTTCCACGATTAACCCTTTTCGATCCATGATTATGTGCGCCCGCGTCGCCAGCGCGACCGAGCGGCCTTTTGCGCTATCTCGCTACGTTGCTTGGCCGTGAGCTTCTTCGCGCGCGCCTAGCCACCCTTGAATCCACCGCGCCGGCCCAACTCGACAGTGGCAGGGTCTTTCCCATTATCGTCAGACGGCGCTTCTCCGGTCGCATCATCCACAATCGACTTTGCGAGCCGATTTACATCGGCTGGACGCTTGCGCTTTTTCTTGCTTGACCGCTCGGGCATGTCTCTGGTATAGCACGCCCAGGATCAAGCTGCTAACGAGTTCTACTTTCAAACTGACTCACTACCGAATTAGGAATTAAGAAAAATGAGGAATGGGTATCAAGATCAAAATGGCGCGTGGCGCGCTCTTCCTGAACCCCCGCTCAGCCCGGCTGATCACTAATCTTCAGCCGCGGACCCTGCTCGGCCTGCATCCGGCGCACCAGGGCCGCCCGCACGCCGGGCGACAACCGATAAAAACCAGCCAGTAGGTCGGCCAGTTGCCGGTGCCCGGCCGTGGTCTCCAGGTGGTCGCCCAATTGATCCAGCAGGTCGGGCTTCAGGCGGCCGGCGATCTCGGCCACGGTCAGAATTGTCTTGGCCTTGCTCAGCGGCACCAGTAGCCCCTCTCACATGGTATTATACAATACATCAGCCCGGCACTGCGGAAAAAAGGATTCGGGGGGTCGAGGATTCGAGTATGGCGCGGCCCGCGCACTACCCGAATCCTCAATAATTGGAGTACCAACAAATGAACGAGTACGAATTCATCGGGTGGATCTGCGTCCTGTTGATCACCGGCCTAGCCCTGATCGTCCTGTGCATGCTGCCCGGCCACATGCACCGCCAGGAGCGGCGCAGCCGCGAACAAACCGACCTACTGCGCATGATCGCCAGCCAGGGGAAGAAATTAAGAATTCAGAATAGCGAAGATCGAGATCGGCAACCCCCGGATATTCCCGATCCCCAGAGTGTACAGCCAGGCACCGCCTTGGTGCGCTGTTCACGCTGTGACCAGGAACTTCGCCCCGGCCAAGCCTGCCCGCGTTGCGGGTGACGAGGAAGGCAGGAAGAAGGCAACGAGGCACCAAGGCAACCAGGCACGAAGCAGGCGCCGGGCGCGCGGCCCTGGTTGCCTCGTTGCCTTGGTGCCTCGTTGCCTTCTTCCGTCTTCCTATATCGGCGACGGCATCATCTTCATCTTGCCGCCGAAGTCGAGCGTGGCGGCGGCGCTGCCGTTCGGATACTGGATTTCGTTGGTCCAGGTGATCCGACCGAACGGGTCGTTGATCTCGCCATCATCGTAGACGGTCATGTTTGTAAACGTCTTGGCCCGCATGTCTTCGCTATTGAGCAACCGGCCACCGGGATGATTGACCGTTGTGGCATAGGTGCCGTTTGCATTGGGATAGACCGCGCCCCAGTTGTCGAGCGTGGTCCAGTTCCCGGCCTGCTGGCGGAACGTGCCGTGGTTGAGCACGGTCGGAATCGCCGCCGAGGCGTACACACTGGCCCCGCCGGCGATCCGCAGCGTGGTCCCGCTAACGGTCACGTCGGCGTCGATATACAGCGTGCCGCCGGTCACATCGAACCCACTGGTGACGGTCGCCGATTGCCCGGCGTAGGTCGCCAGGCCGACCGTGCCGTTTTTCTGTTCGATGGTTGTTAGGGCCGAACCCTGCAAATAGACCACCTGGCGTCCCACGGCGGTCGGACTGCCACTGTGGTCGAGCGCGACCGCGATCGCGGCCGAGCCGACATCGATCGCGACCAGGCCGCCCGAGCCCTTGATATCCAGGCTATCCGGATCGATCCGCAGATCGTACAGCCGCCCGTTGGCGAAGCGCCCGATGTTGCCGCCAAAGCCGGCCTCGACGATGAAGTCCCCAATCGCCACCGAACTCTGATTCAGGCCATAGAGGATCGGGGGCGCTCCGGCCGGCACGACCACGTCGTTGGTCGCCACCGGCGCGGCCCCCAGCGACCAGTTCTCGGCCACGCCGTAATCGTTTGGTCCCTTGTTAGCGGTCGAGGTCGCCACGGTCAGCGTCTGCGTATCGTTACCGCCCCCATCGGTGGTACTGCTCGACAGCGCAAACGGCGCCCCGGCCGTATCGGCCGTCAGCGTCACATGGGTAGTGTCGTCGCCGGCGGTGATCTCAACAAGCAGTGGATCGACCGAGGCATTCCAGGCCGCGGTCAACCCAGCGGTCACGTTGGCCACGGTCGCGGCCGTGGCCGTGAAATTAACCGAGGCGGTATTACCCAAATCATCCGTGATCGTCAGCGTAAAAATATCGCCCACCTCGACGGTGGCCGGCGTGGCGGTGGAAACCTGCGCCACGGCACTGGTCACCCCGCGCCAAATATTGATAGCCATCTCAAACTCCTTGTGGAAGAAGGCAACCAGGCACCGAGGCAACGAGGCAACGAGGGCCGCGCGCCCGGCGCCTGCTTCGTGCCTTGTTGCCTGGTTGCCTAGTTGCCTTCTTCACGCCTTCTTCATCATCCCATCATCTGTCCGATTACCTGTTTGTTCCAGCTCACTCCCCAGCGTTGATAGTCCTGCGCCAAGTCAAACGTGTCATCGCTAGCCAACCAATAATGGCTGTTGTCCTGCCGATTCGGCGAGAAGGTGACCACCTCGATCTTGTGGGCGCTGGGCCGAAAGCGCAGGAGCCGCATGAATCCATGGCCGCCCTCGATCGAGCCGGTCACCTCGGACTGGTAGTTACACAGCATCTGGTGCACGCCCAGGCCGTAATCATTGAGCGCGGTCCAAAGGGCCTTTCCGTCAGTACACACGTGTCCGCTGACCACCAAGAAAATGTTACGATTCACCTTGATCAGCTCGTCCCACATTTCCTGCCCATCGTGGCAATCCAGCGTGTTGAGCCCGGCCCCGTTGCCAAAGCCGTGACAATCGGCCGAGTTGGGCTGGCTCAACAAGTGGTCGTGACGGTCCTCGTTAAGATCACTATCGGTGTCTGTATAGTACATGTAACTGTGGGTGCTGATGATCACGCGGTGGTCGGCGTACTGTTGGCAGAGCGCCGCGGCCCAGGCCAGCGTGTCCGTGTCCGGCCCCAGCTCGAGCGAGATCAACAGCCACTTGAACCCGCCGGCGCTGAACGTCAGATAGCTGTTCGAGCCGTCGCCCGCCCGTTCGTGGCCGCCGTACCAGGGCTGACCAGAAGAATATCCAGGCGGATAGCCCGAGTCCGCGTCGTTAAATTCGGGCTTGGCCCGTGTGGTCACGTTCTCGACATCGCAATCGTGGTTGCCCGGCAAGATCGTAAAGGGCACCCCATTGCTCAACAGGATATCCATGGCCGACCTGGCCCGCGTCCACTGTGACGCAATGTTGTAGGTCTCGACCACGTCGCCCAAATGCGCCACGGCCGCTATTCGCTCGTTCAAACCGCTGTTCTCTTTAAGATAGTGTTCCTTGATCCAGGTGCACTGATCAATAAAGTGTTGAATATAGCTGGGAGAGGCGAACGTGTATTTCTGCGTGTCCGGCAAGATAACTACGACAAACTCGTCGTCATCCTGCGTGGTATAGTCGAGCGCGGGACCGTCATGCGCGAAGTTCGCGGTGTGCTCCGAAGGAATGATGTCGCCGATCACGTCGCGTCCGGCCTGGCTCTCCAATTCCCCCGGCGCCAAAAACGAGGCCGCCCCGCCGCTCAGCGTGCGCGGATCGGCCCCGCCCGCCAAGCCGGCGATTTCCGCGGGGGTCAGCACCCGCTCGAAAACAGCAATCTGCGCGAGACCCCCACCCAGCCAGGCCGGGTTGAGATTACCCCATCCGACAATCAAGCCGTCGCTGACTTCGTTCGGCCCAGTGCAACCACCGCTGGTCGTGCTGGTTTGCTCCACGCCGTTTTTGTACAGCCTTAGAACATGGCCGGTATCGTCCCAGGTGACGGCATAGTGCAACCAGGTGCCCTCTTCGTCGGCGGTTAACTCTTGATCGTCGTAGCGATCGGACAGACCGCCCCCGCCGCTCGTCAAAAAATATGCGCGCATGCGGTTGGGGTTGCTGCCTAACACCGCATCAAAATACAGCCGCCAGCCTAAGTAGTTGCTGTCCTGTTTCCCGACGAGGTGGAAGTCGCTAGGCGAGGCGACTACGCCACTGGCCGGATTCCACCATAAACTAACGGTGAAGTCGGCGTGTGTCAGGGCCATGTCGCCCCAATCAATCCGGTTATCGCCCTCGATCGCGTTGAATTGAAAAGCCATGATTGCTCCTAGTTAGGGAAGGCGACGGGAAAGGCAACGAGGGCCGCGCGCCCGGCGCCTGCTTCGTGCCTGGTTGCCTCGTTGCCTTGTTGCCTTCTTCGTGTTCTTCGTGGTATCAACTACGCGCTCCACCTCCCCGCCGGGCACTTTTCCAGTTTAGCATATCGACACGGCGCCGGACGTCCACGGCCGTCCCGCACCAGCTCGCACACCGGCCGGCCGTAGTCGGCCCGGTCGAAGTGGGGGCAGTCCAGGCAGAGAGGGTTCAGGGTTCGGGGTTCAGGGTTCAGCGAAGATTTCGCGCTCGGCGCCGGCTTCGTGCCTCGTTGCCTCGTTGCCCCGTTGCCTTCTTTGAATCCCCACGGCTTGCCATGCGGGCACTCAAAATTAATCTGATTCTCCGGCAAGGCGTACAATCGTAGTAAATTACGGCGCCAAAGGGGGTTCTTAAATGTTCGGCAATCTCGACAATGAACCCCGCTCAGGCAATGCCCAGATTTTATCCAGCTTGGTTTCATTAGGTTGGTGTTACGGTCGCAGTGCCGCCGCCAAACTTTTGGCCACTGTTACACCCCGGATCTTCAATCAAGTCGTTATCGATAATATACGTCTGATTACAATCAATCGGCATAGACAAGTAGAGGTTACCCCAAAACAAATAATAACCGGAATCGCCGACCCGTAAAAAAATTCTGTCTGACTGGATGACTAAAAAATACGGCCAAACGAACTCACCGGGCGTAGCCATGCATTGCACTGCACAACCGCCGGGATATGGAGCACCTGGGTCTCCGCTGTATGCTTCGGCGGCCAAAAAATGACTCAAGCCCGTGCCGCTGTAGTTACATGGTTGAGAACTTGACTGGTGCACAATCACTGGGCTAAAAGGCCCTCCCCCGTCCGCCCACAAGTTTAACGTGTCCATTTGTGCTTGATGGAAATCGCCGGGCAAAGTGCAACACCACTGCGTGTTCATCCCAGAGATTAATACGCTATAATTAGCCTGCGTCGTGTCGGTCTGGCAATTATAGCATGGCAGGGCCACCTCGCAGCATTTCTCCGCCGCCGGATTGTGCAATTGAATCTGGCCGTCTTTCAGTAGTGGCTGGCCCGCCAAATTGAGAATCGGTTGCCCTTCTTCTACCGTCCCGACTGGCATGATAACCTCAACTATGGAGTACAATCACACTCGCCAAAATGATAAACCTCGTCGAGCACGAACAGTAGTGTGCATCCATACACATACCTTGCCAGGGCCAGTGTGTTGTCTGCTGCTGCGTCGTACTCGCCATAATCACTACGCCCGTAGAGCGGCTGACCGTCTACGACAACGCGCTGGTTGTCATCGCCCGTGTCCGACATCAGTGGCCAGGCGTCATAGCCCCACGAGCATTTTTCCGAACCATCCCCACCGGCGCCCGAGACTTGCTTGACCCGGACGAAGACGTAATTATCCTGGTAATCAAACATCCAGCGGGAACGGCCGCTGTCGTCGCGGGTCACCTCCATAGTCACAATCGCGCCTTCCATGACGGCGCCCACGCCCATCGTAGTGTTACTTAACTCACGCGAATTGAGCGCATACAAAAACTCTTCGGGGTCCGCGAAACCGCCGCTGCGGCCGTCGGGCTTGACGACGTAGGAATCGTCGTCGCTCAATATGAGTTCCCGCCACGAGTAGCGCCAGCGCGCCGTCTGATCCGGCACCAATTCCCAGCCCGTAATCCGGGCTGGAAACGTGGCCTGCACGGCCGAGCCGCGCTTATTCATGCGCCCCGTGATCGTCAACGTGTCGCGATGGTCGGTCACCACGACCCCGCCCCGGCCGAAGGTGCGTCGCCGCAGCAGGCGCCGCAACAGCTCGGCCTCGCGGGCCGTCACCAAAAGCGGCCCTTCCCCGCGCCCCGGCCGGCCGGCCGGCAAATAAGTACGCCCGTGTTGTATTTGATCACCAGGCATGGAAGGTCCAGTTTTCAGGGTTCAGTTTTAGGGTTGCGCGGAGGCGTGCTATCCTGATCCTGATACCCATTCCTTATTTTTCTTAATTCTGAATTCGCCATTCTGAATTCATCATCTACACCCCCAAATTGTTGAAGTCGATCGTTTCATAGTGCTCCCAAATCCGATAAACCTTCTGGGCCGTGTTCGCCAGTCGCCGGCCCGCGCCGTCCAACAGGACCGGTTCATCGACCGGAACACCGTCCATCAGGATCGGCGGATAGAGTCGTTTGTTGTCGGCGTCCAGCGCGCCCTTCTCGCGGCGGCCCTTATCGACCACCGCATCCTCCCAGCCGGCGACCGGTTGCCCGTAGATTTCCTTCGGGCGCAGATACGCAAACCGGGCGGTCACGCGAAACAGCTCGCCGGTCACTTCCAGCGGCTTGGGTGTGCTGGCGTCGGCCACGTCGATCTCTTCGCAAAACAGACTCTTCGGCGGCTGGCCCTTGTAGGTGCTGCTGTTGACCAGTCCCTCGTAATCGTCGTACCGGGCGTAGGCCGTCTCCCAATCGACCGCCTCGATGATCCACTCAATTACCAGGACCCGGTGAATGCGTAGCGCGGTCAGTGGCGGATCGATCGGTTCGTCGGCCGAGTTGACGATCGGATCACCGTTGACGTCCAGGTCGGCCAGCTCGCTGACCAGCGTGCGCTCCATGCGGTACTTGGGACCGCCGTACGGCAGCGCCTGTTGCGTGCTGTAGCGAATAACGGAGTAACCATACTCAGCCGTCACCTCATACAGGCCGGTCCCGCCCACCGGGGCGCTGGGATGGCCGCGCGCGCTGACCACCTGACAGACGACGTGCGAGTCCGGGCTGGTCCCCTGATGATTGGTGTAGACCGCTCCGCGCTTGACCCCCGCCTGAACATAAAGAATATTATAAGCGTCCTGCTCGCTGGACGCCACGATCTCCCAGACGCGCGAATAGATGGGCCCGCGCTCGTCGGTCCGGGCCGGCGATTGGGGTGCTCGCTCGGTTATTATCGGCAAGGCCACGAGGGCTCCAAGAGGAAGGCAACGAGGCAACGAGGCAACGAGGCACGAAGCAGGCGCCGGGCGCGCGGCCCTCGTTGCCTTGGTGCCTGTTGCCTTGGTGCCTTCTTCATTCCTATACTCCCAACACGTGTCCGGTTACTCCGCTCGCTCCGCCGCGGCGGGCTAGATCAACCAACTGCTCGACCGCGCCGGCGGTCTTGGCGGTGTTTTCGGCTGTTCTTTCGGCCAGCCGCGCTTGACGCTGCTCGGGTTGCCCGCGGGCTCGGAAGCTGGCCGCGATGTCGTCGAAGAACCGGCTGACCGGCGTGGCCGCCACCCCGGCGGGCTGGTAGCCCTTCTTTTTCCGGCTGAAAAAGATCGCCCGGGCCTGCTCTTCCTGCTGCTTTTGCAATCGGCCCAGACCTTCCTTGATGTCGGCGTCCTCGGCCAGCTCGATCCGCCGCTGATAGAAGTGCCGGATCTGCTCGAGTTCGGCTTGCAGGTATTGCTTGTGCCGCCGCATCCGCCCCTGCAACAGCTCGCTCTCGATATCCTCCAATTCGTGCCGCCGCGCGCGCGCCTGCTCGTCGGCCTCTTTCTGTTGACGCCGAGCGTCCTCGGCCAGCTTCTCCGCCGCTTGCGCCCGGCGAGCCTCTTCTTTTTGACGAATCTCACCGACCTTTTTCTCGGCGATCGCGATCGCCAGCGACCGGGCCTTCCGATGTTCGCTTTCAATCTTCGCTTGGGCGCGGCCGAATTCGCCGATTAGCCGCGGATCGTTCTCGTCAACCCGCATCAGCGCGGCGGCGGCTTTCAGCGCGCCCCGGCGCTTGCGCTCCAAGTTTTCGATCTGGCTATCCAGGGCCACGCCCGCCCGATCGATTTGCCGCTCAGCCCCCTCATAAGTTAGGACGTATAATTCTTGCCGGAGCGTCCGAATTTGTTCCCCCATGGTCGCCGCCTGGGCCTTGACCACGCCGCGCGCGCCCTGGACCTGCTGGAACCGCTTCCAACTCGCCTCCATTTCTTCTTGGATTTTTTTGGCGCCCGAAAGCTCTTCGCGCATCTCGTAAAACGCGCTCGCCACTGTACCAAAACCAAATGGCAAGCGCTTCAGGGCCAGCTCGAGTGCCTCAAAATCGCCGCGCCAAATCGCGGTGATCGCACTGACCCCGCGAAAGGCCATTTCCACCGACCCGGCCGCGGCGTAAACCTTCGCCAAGCTCTCGGTCACGCTCTTGGCGAAGCCGAGATCCTGCTGCTGCGTTCGCTGGCGGAAGCGGCGCGATTCCTGCTCGGCCTTCTCGAAGCCGGCCCGCGTCATGTTCCGCGCTTCAATAATTACATCGAGCTTCTTTTGCGCCATGAGATCGGTCTACTTATCACCACGAAGGGCACGAAGGACACGAAAATGGCGGGCGGGACGCCCGCCCTACCCTTCGCGCTCTTCGTGTTCTTCGTGGTGTCAATTACTCGCTCCACTTCTCCGCGCCGCCAGCACCGCCTGCACACAAATCTCGGTCTGATCCAGCCAGCCGCCGGCCACCGGCCAGCAGCCGTGCGCGGCCATTTCGGCCGCCAACAGGGCCTGATAGGTGCCCTGGTCGGGCAGGTCGGCCGCGGTCAGCTCGACCAGGCCCTCCATGCGGCAACCTTCACAGCCGCGCCCGGCGCAGGCCGGGCATGGTTGCATCAGTCCGTCGAGTCCGCCGTCGAGTCCGCCGGCTCCGTAGGCCCCGTTTCGGGCGGCGACGGCGACAGCGATTTTTTTCGGTCGGACTCCGCCAGGCTGGTTTCCGACAGCACTCGCCCGGCCAATTCCCACAATTCGTGCCAGGTCAGCAGATCGCCCAGCAGCCCAACCTCGAACTCCAGCGGCCGGCCCGACCGATCGCACACGTTTCGCCAACCGACCAATCCAAGCCCGATGGCCTCCAGCAAGACGGGCAGCCCCTCGGCCGGCTTCAACTCACTTGCCCGGTCGAGTAGCTTGTCGTACTCAATGTTCTGCCGGCAGGTCAAGTAGTGCGCGATGAACGCCGGCCGCTGATCCGGCACGCCGGGCCAAGCATCCAAGCAAAACTCAACTGTAGCTTGAGGATCAAGCGCGATCATAAAAACTCCTTGTGGTGAAGAAGGCAACGAGGCACCAAGGCACCAAGGCAACGAGGGCCGTGCGGCCGGCGCCTGCTTCGTGCCTGGTTGCCTTGGTGCCTCGTTGCCTTCTTCATGCCTGGTTGCCTTCTTCCATGCCTTCTGCCCGCCGCGCCTGGGCCACCTTTAGATTGGCCTGTTCTTCGCCGGTCATTTCGACGGGTTCGTGTTCTTCGTGTTCTTCGTGGTGAATCCGGTCGGACGCGGTCGCCAAATAACGAAGCCGCGTCTCTTCCGTCAGACTGTCCCACAGCCGTTGTATTTGTGCATCCTCGGCCTGGCCAAAGCCACCGTGATGGTGACAAACCACCTCACGTATCACGGCCATGGACGGGGTTCGGGGTTCAGGCCAGATGGCATGGCGCGGCCTTTCTTAATTCTGAATTCGCCATTCTTAATTTCTTTCTACGCTGCCGCGAACGTCAGTTCGTCGTCGCCGCTATCGGCGTTGCACTGCAATTCGAGCGCGTCGATCCGGCGCCCGTCGCGCTCCTCGTCGTTAACCGCCCGGCGCTGGCACTTGGCGGCCGCGATCGTCAGCGTGTTCGCGCCGGCGGTCAGCACATTATTGAAAGCCGCCTCGGTCCCGGCCAGCAGCAGGCCGAAAGCATCGTGCTGAGCCACCAGGCGCGCCTCGGGGTCGAGCGTAATGCGCGGCTCGCGCTCGGATACCAGAAAGTGCGCGACCCCGACCGTCGTCGCCAGATCCTGACGTGGCACGACCTGGTTGCCCAGATCGATCGTGACCCGCTCGGTGTGCGCGATGGCCGAGCCGCCCAGGGTTAGCGTGGCGGCCCGGGCGATCCAGACCCCGCTGGAATTCGGGGCCTGGGCCGGCATGGCCACGTCGGTCGGGGCCTGCCAGGTCCCGGTCCATTCCCAATTGGCGACGGCGCGCTGATTACTGATCAGCTCGATCGTACACGTACCACAGGCCCCGGCCAGGGCCTTGAGCCGGCCGTCCTCCCACAGCTTAAAACCCCAGGTCTTGCGGTTGGCCATATCGCTGGTCGGCTTATAAGTCCCGGTATCGAGCACGTAACCGGCCCCGGTCAGCATTGCGACGAACTTATCGCCATAGCGCAGGTCCTGGCGGAAGGTCAGCCGCCCGATCTGCGCGCCCAGTGTAGCGGCCACGTGACCCAGATAGTGCCCATCGGGCATCCGCTGCCCTTCGTCAAAAAACCCCATTGGAACCAACTGCGCGCCGTAGATCGAGGTATTGGCCAACGGCGTCGTGATGGTCGGCAAGGTGCCGGGCGTGGTTTCCTCGGCCCCGCCCAGCAGGGCCTTGCGAGTAAAAAGCGGGTTATGTGCATCAGCCATCTCGGTCTCCTAAGGGGAAGGCAACAAGGCAACAAGGCACCGAGGCACGAAGTAGGCGCCGGGCGCGCGGCCCTGGTTGCCTCGTTGCCTGTTGCCTCGTTGCCTGTTGCCTCGTTGCCTTCTTCCGTGCCTTCTTCATTCTTCCAACGCCGGAATTAGCGTCCCATATTGGTACGGATTGCCATAGTCGTGTTCGTATTCAACCTCGAGCCGCACGGCGGCCGAGACGCTGCCCTCGGCGTAATCGGGACCGTCGATCGTGCTGATGCCGACCAGTACCGCCAGCCGCACGTCGGTATCGCACTCGACCAGTGTATCGTTGCTTAGATATTGCTTTTCGAGCCGCGGTTGCCAGCGCTGCAAGAACGTCAGCGTATCATCGTCCGCGCCCTCGTCGGGAATCAACAGCAGGGCCACAGCCACCGGCAAGCGCTTGACCGTGGTCCCGCCATTGCCCTGACTGCCCGGTTCGACAGCCTCGTCACCCGGCGCGACGACAATATCCAGGTTGCCGTAGTCCGTTTTGCCGCGGGCGTCCCAGCGATATACCGCGATCGCCCCCAGCGGCGTGATGTATGTGTTGTGCAGTTCCTCCGCCTCACGCACGATCTGGCGAATAATCCGCTCCCGAATTGAAATCGTCTCAGCCAAGCGGGGCTCCAAAAAGAAGGCAACCAGGCAACGAGGCAACGAGGCACGAAGCAGGCGCCGGGCGCGCGGCCCTCGTTGCCTTGGTGCCTAGGTGCCTAGTTGCCTTCCTCATTTTCCCCCCTTTTTCCGTTCCAAGACGCGGCCGATCTCGTGATCGAGTCGCTGCATGAACAGGTCGCTCAGGTCCATTTTCAGGGCGCGCTTCAATTCGCCCGATTGCTCGGCCACGTGTGGGATCGATGGCCCGCGTAGTTCGATGATCGGTAGCCGCCTGACGCTCGGACTCTTGCGCTTGAAAACGCCGACGTGGCCGGTCCGCATGGTGGCGATGAACGCGCCCACCAAAAGCCGCCGCGCCTGGCCGCGCCGGATGCGGTAATAGACCCCACCCGACACGCGCCGCTTGATCCGCCGCCGCGTCCGCAGGTCGCTCATACGCACATTGCGCTTGGCCTTGGCCCGCGCCCCGAATCGGTAGAGCGGGATCCGCCGCCCGGTCACGCGCACCAGGGCGACCGGATGCGACCAGGTCGCCTTGCGCACCGTTACCCCACCAAAAGTGTGCATATGGCCCGTGATGTCCTTACGCTTGACGTTGATCGTCTTGGTAATGGCCCGCAAAATAAGGGTGCGGACCTTGGTGGCGGTCCGATTGGCGGCCCGCGCCGTGACCTTCGGCACCTCGCGCGGAAACCGCTCGAACAACTCGTTTAATCGCCGATACTGCTGCTCGTCGGGCCGCACGGTTATTAAGGTCTGAAATCTACTCATGGTTTTTAAGAAGGCACCAAGGCAACCAGGCACGAAGTAGGCGCCGGGCGCGCGGCCCTCGTTGCCTGGTTGCCTTGGTGCCTTGGTGCCTTCTTCATGCCTTCTTCACTAACTCAATCCCAACGTCCAATAACCACCGGCCTGGTCGAGCAATTCGACCACGGTCAGTGTGCTGTCCGCGCTGTCCGTGAGGCGTTTTTTCAGGGCCACCGTATCGGCCCCGACCGTCAGGGTCGGCACGTCGGCCCGCGCCACGTGGATTACCACTTGATAGGCGATGCGGGCCTCGTCCGGACCCTGGGCTTCGAGCACACCCCGCTCGATCAGCGCCGTGATTGGCACGCCGTCGCCGCCCTTGGGCGTATAATTGACCGTCTCGCCATGCAGCTCCTGCATAGCGCCCCGGTGCGCGGCGCTGATCGTCTCGAAGCGGGACAAGGTTATTTTAGGATCTAGGATCTAGGATCTAGGATCTAGGGTAGCGCGTGGCGTGCTCTTCCTCGATCCTCGATCCTCGATCCTCGATCCTCACTCCTACGTATCTATCTTCAGCAGATGTCCGAAATACTCGTCGATCACCTTCTCGTGAATCCAGTGCTCACCCTGCCAGAGGTCTGTCTTGGTTTGCTTCTCGGTGTAAAAGTCCCATTCGAAGCCGGCCGCGCCGAAGGCGTCCCACTGGAAGGTTCGACCGACGCAGGGCTGGACGATATCGCCGCCGTTGACGGTCGTGCCGATCCAGCAATAGTCGTCGCTCCAGACCCGGCTGCCGGCAAAGGCCTGGCCCTCGTTGGCGCTGTTGTAGACCGCGTTGCCGATCAGCAGCGTTTCCAGGCCGAAAATGGCCGGCAAATTTCCCATCAGGATATTTTCGGTCAGGGTCGGGATACCGGGGAAGAAAGCCCGGATCTGCGTGTTGAGCTTCAAGTTCGGCAGGTGGGCTGAGCTAATCACCATGGTATTGGGCTCGAGCCCGGTATTCAGCCGGCACTTTTCCTTGGCCGCCTCGATGTCGCTGACGATCGTGGCCGCGGCGTTATCCCAATCAGTGCCCACGTCGGTGTACAGATCAGCGCCGGTCCAGACGCTGGGGTCGAAGATCAGGGCCGCGATGCGCCGCTCCTGTGCGGTCAGCAACACCTTTTCGACCTGGCCGCGCGCGTACTGGTCGGCGTCGAAGTCCGAGCGGTAGACCTCGCGCTGCGCCTTGGTGACCTTTTGCTCGTGGCCGTGACCGTCGCAAGCGTAGGACAGTTCGTCGATGTCGAATGTGTCGCGGCTGAAAGTGGCCCCATCCTGGCGCCGCGTGTCCCGCGGGCGCAACATGCCGGCCCGCGTGACCACGCTGATCTTGGCGGACTTCTTGCGCACCGGAAAGACGGGCATGATCCGCTGGCCGATCATGCCCAGGGTGGCAAGTGGAAATTGTTCGATCGGGCGCCCCAGCTCGAGACGATCGTCACCGCGCC
Source organism: Phycisphaerae bacterium (assembly GCA_023128695.1). Taxonomy (GTDB): domain Bacteria; phylum Planctomycetota; class Phycisphaerae; order UBA1845; family Fen-1342; genus JAGMDK01. The sequence goes on along the minus strand of JAGMDK010000033.1, from coordinate 10,726 downwards.
CCGCGGCAGCAGTTTGTACAGGCATTGGTATCAACCTCACGGTTGACACCCGCTAGGAAGGTGCGGCACTAGGTGTATTTTCAAGCCGGCGAGCGAGCGTTCCTAGTCAAACGCCTTTCGGGAGCTACCCTAGCACGCCGGGATTGGTTTTTAGGGTTCAGCCCTGTTGCCTGGTTGCCTCGTTGCCCTCCTCTTTCTATGCCCCGATTCCGTAGGCGAAATACGCCTCACTGGAACCGGTCACGTTGGTCACGATAATGCGGAAGGCCCGGATCACATTTTGGGCCACGGTCAGGGTCCCATCGGCCGTACCGCCGGAACCGGCCGCGACGGTAATCGTGTTGGCTCCGCTGGACTTGTTATTGACCAGGAACTCGAAGCTATCCCCGACCTTGCAATCGATGATCCCGGCCACCAGCAGCGCGGCGGTCGGTAGGGTATACGTCGCGGCCCCGGTCGGCGTCCCGTCGATTATCTTGGTGAGTAGTTCCGCGATCGTTAGCGTGGCCGTAGCGATCTTGGCCGTTTGGGTGGCCTTATCGACCAGGGGTGAGGTGACCTGTACCACGCCGGAGCCCTTGCCGCCCAACTCCTGGGACACGTTGGTATCGCCGCCGCTGGCCTTGAGCGCCGGCGCGCCGGCGGTGGCGGCGCGCGTCAGCGTCATTTCATTGACGGCGCTGGCCGTGGCGATCACCAACAATTCCGGGCCGTGGGGCACGGGGTGACACTCAACGACCGAGCCGTCGCCGCTGGCGGTATCCGCCCCGGCCGCCTGGCCGATCACGGTCGAACCGGCATCGTCGGAGACCTTGCCGTCATCCTCGGGATACAGCCAGGCGTTGGCGGTCACCGCCGCTCCGGCCTCCATTTTGAGCGTCTTGTGACCGCCGCGAAGTACGACCGAGACTTGACCGCCACTGGCGATCGCGTCGCCGTCCGGACCGGGTTCGGTCACGCCGATCCAATTGTTCTCGTCGGCGGCGTCGGCGTAGACCACCTGCCCGGCGCTGGTGTGGTATTTGACGCGTCGGAAGGGCTCGAGCTCTTCGCCGGCCACCAGTGTTATGCTATCGGTATGGGTTACTGCCATTTCTACCTCGTCTCGTAGGGTTCAGGGTTCAGGGTTCAGTTTTCAGGGTTCAGTTTTCAGGGATGGCGCGTCCACGCCACCCTCGATCCTAGATCCTCGAATCCTTCTCATTCGGTTTATTCTTGGCCGGCGGGCCGTCTTCAATCGCCGGACCATCGCACGGCACGGCCCGGGCGATCCAGGCCTCGATGGCCGCGATACGAACCCCATGGTCGGCCAACTGTTTCTCCATGCCGATCAGCCTGTTTTCAAGTTCAACATATCGCTTACGCGCGGTTTGCTCCGAAGGCGCGCCGGGCGGAGTTGGCGGAGGGCCGGCCAGCCAGCGTTCCAGGTCGGTCTTGTAAACGTAAAATTCTTTCCGGATCTTGGTGGCCTTCATCTCCTGGCGCTGGATCGCCGCCTCCAACTCAGCGGGCGGCTTCTTGCAACTCTGAGCGGCCTTGGCCAGGGTGATTAGGTTGGTTGTCTCACTCATGATTTCCTCGTTGCCTTCTTCCATGCCTATCTCGTGGCTTCCGCCTCGCTCACTCGGAACTGCTCGCGGTAACTGCGATACAGATCCGGATCGCTGGCCGCCAGATCGCTCATGGCCTCGTTCACCGTGCAGTGGCGTTCTTGCGACAGCGCGCGGGCCTGATTACAAAACTCATGGTTCTCGCGCGCGTCAGCGCGTGAGCGGGCCTCGACATATTCGGCGTCGCCGCGCGGCCGCGCTCCCGGTCGAGCGGCATCCCTCAAGCCGGGACCACCCGGCGCCGGGCGAGGTTGGTTATCGGCTTGATCCCGCTGGGCGGTGTACATGCCCTGGGCCTGATCGATGGTCAGGCCTTGCTCGGCGCAACTGAGCACGAAATCGGACGAGGCCTCCGGTAGGGCGGCCTTCAATTGACCGACCGTGGCCGCCTGGGCGGTGGGCTGCTCTTCCTCCTTCTTCTTCTTCTTTTCCTCTTCCTCCTGGGCGACCAGCTCCTCTTCCTCCTTCTTCTTCTTTTCCTCTTCCTCCTGGGCGGCCAGCTCCTCTTCCTCCTTCTTCTTCTTCTTTTCCTCTTCCTCGGTCGGAGTGGTTTGTCCTTGAGCTGTAGTCATAGCTTCTCCTTTGGGCTTCAATTCGGCCGGGCGATCGGCCCTGAGATCGGCCGCCAGGCTATCCACCAATTGGTCAAAACCGCCGATCTGATCGATCAGCTTTAATCGCAACGCCTCCGCCGCGCTGTGTATGCGGCCATCGGCCAGTTCCGCCACGGCCGCGGGCGCCAGTCCGCGCCCGCGGGCCACGGCCGCCACGAACTGGCCGTGCACCTCGTCGATAATCCGTTGCGCCTCGGCCAGCGCCTCGTCGTCGATCACAACCCCCTCCACGGCCTGGCCCTTGGCGGCCGCGCTCCGGACCACGTGTACCTTGTGGCCGGATTGCTCGGCGGCGGCCGAGGAGTCGATCAGGGTAGCGAAGACCCCGATCGCCCCGACCCAGCCGGCCGGGTTGGCCACGATCCGCGTGCACTGGCTGGCGATCCAATAAGCCGCGCTGGCCCCGGCGTCCTCGATATAGGCCGTGACCGATTTGACCTGGGCGATGGCCGCCACGTCGCGCGCCAGATCGTCGATACCCGGCAGGGTCCCGCCCGGCGAATCGATCAAGAGCACGATCGCGCGCGCCGCGCCCGCCGCCGCGCGCAACACATGCCGGGCCTGCACGGTGGCCGGGCCATCGAACAGGCTACTGCCGCGTTTGGTGAAGGTGCCCACCAACGGAATCACGGCGATATCCTCGGCGGTGGTCAAAAAGCGGGCCGGCTCGAGCCCGCCAACATCCGGCTCGGCGGTCTCCCGGTAAGCCTTTACATGCGCGGTCAAGTCAAGTCTATTAACCCGCCCGACCAACTCGCGCAGGACCGGTTCGTGCAATAAGCAGGGTCCGAAGTATTGCCGCGTGTCCTTGTCACGCACCAGCACGGCCAATTCGGACAATACACTGCCCGCCCCGTCGCGTTGAGTCTCGGATTGTGTGGTCTGGTTGGGCATAAAGTTTTCAGTTTTCGGTTTTCAGGCCTGGTTGCCTCGCTGTCCGGTTGCCTAGTTGCCTTCTTCTAGAAGCGAAGGCGCGGCCAGAAGCGAAGGCACAACAGCAGTAACACCACGATCACCGCCACCAATCCAATCACGATCCAGATCATCACTCGTTGCCTCGTTGCCCGGTTGCCTGCTTCTTTACTTCTGGGCCGCCCGGGCGATCTTGTCGGCCTTGTGCGCGAATCCCACGCCCGTCACGGTAGTCAGGATGGCGCCGATTGTTTTGGCGAGGTCGTCACTGATCCACCCCTGGCTCCAGCAAATCCCCAAGAGTCCGAGGCCGATCATCCCCAGGTATGTCTTCCAACCGTTTAGAATCATTCGCCGTCTCCATTAACACGATTTCCTCCCCGTTCCGCGCGGGAAGTATGTGCAGATAAATGTCCAGTCGATGCGTGCTCTTGCAGCCGAGCAGGCAACTAGGCAACCAGGCAACCAGGCAACAAAGTATTACGATGCCGGGCCGCTTCATGGATCGGCCCCGATGTTCGGTTTTCGGTTTTCGGTTTTCAAGATTTGCAGCAGCGTCTCGATGTCATCTTGCCCCAGACCACGTTGCCGCAGGGCCTCAATTGTTTCGGCCGTGAGTGGCTTGTCGGTTCCACCGCCGTGACCGCTGATCCGCCCCTTGACCTCGACCCCGTCCAGGCCGACCTCCAGCAGCACGCCTTGCACGTACAGGACCATCACGCGGTAAGTCGGGTCCTCGATCTCCGCCCCCGCCGCGGCCGAGGATTGTTCCAGGTTGACCTTCTCGGCCAGCGTCACGCCGATCAGACGCGCCGTGTCGCACGCCACCTCGATCGACCGCTCCATCGCGCAGCCGGGCAAGAGAATCAACCACGAAGGCACGAAGACAAACAGGCTGAAAACTGAAAACTGAAAACCCTTGCGCATCTCTTACTCCTGTTTGACCCGAATGAGCGCGCTCAACATCCCCTTGATTTCCTTAATATCTTCATGGACGGCCTCGACGCAGGTCTCGTTGCGCGTGATGCGCGTCTCATGCGCCCAGACCGCCGAGGCGATCGCCCCGGAAGCCAGCAACACCCCACTCAACAGCGCGGTGAACAGGATCCAGGCCAAACGCTGACCGTTACCGCTCGAGTATTTTCTGATGTTGGAAGTCCTCATCCGCGCAACCTCGTTGCCTCGTTGCCTCGTTGCCTAGTTGCCTCTCTTCCATCCCCATTCCCGCCCGCCGCCGGGGCGGGCACCGCCGGCGCCGGGACACCCTCCGCCAGCGCGAGCGGCTTTTTCGGATTGAGCCATAGCACCTGGGCCGGATCGATCCGCACCTTTTGCTCGGTTGTTTTCTTGATCTCCTGTTCGGCCTTGTGTGCGGCGACAAAGGCCGCCACGATCCGCTGGCGGTTATCGGCCACCGTCTCGTTGGTCAGCTCGACCAGGTCGTAGCCACGCTCCTGGGCCTGGCGGCGCGGGCTGATGTGCAGCCCCTCCAGTTCCAAACTGGCGGCCTTGATGTCCTGAATCGGCTGGATGTACGGCCAGCGCGGTCGGTTGATCCGCAGCCGATAGAACTGTTCGCCCAATTTCGCGGCCAGCTTTCGCAGGACCGCCGCGCCGCGCTGCGCCAGGCGACAGCGTAAATGATACCGATACGCCTTGCGGTGGAAGCCGTGCGCGAAGAGCGCCTGATCACGCCGCCAACCGATCTTGGCCTGGTCGAGCGCCCCGCGCCAACCGGAGAAATTGGTCTCGCGGCCGTCCAGCATAAACGAGATCAGCGGCAAGTTGACGCAGGCGCAGATCAGTTGCAACGTGAACCGGGCGTGCTCGAAGAATTCGGCGTTGGGCACATTGGGGGCAAAGCCCTTGATCGTCTCACCGGGCCGGCCCTTGATTTCCGTGCCGGGCGTCAACTCCTCGATCAGCCGATCGGTGCCGTCCGAAACGGCCTCGGTCCGGCGCGCCCCGAGCCGACCGGTCGGACCACCGGAAAAGCCGGGCGGCGTCTCACGGATCAAGACAAAGCAGGCGCTGGCCTGGGCGCGCACCAGATTGGCGAAGTTGATGTCCTCGAACATCCCCAGGCAATCTAAAACCGGCGCGAAGGCGCTCACCCCGCGCGTCTGCGTGAAGCGCTTCGGATCGTAGATGTGCCAAACCAACTCTTCACCCGTTTCGTCATAAGCCGGATACGGCTCGATGTCACCGACGCGGGATAGGGATTGCAGCGGGTTCAGATCGTCCTTGGTAAACCAGTATTCGAGCGGCCGGCGGCGCTCGTTGATCAGTACGCCGGCGACCACGTTGCGGCGCGTGTTGCTCGGCGTACGGCAACGATGGTATTCGACTGCCTGCAACTGCCCGTTTTGCGGTAACACGAATGCCCCGCCGTCGACCTTGGTGCCCCAGGCCGCTTGCTCGGCCAGGGCGTGGCCGTCGAAGCGCCCCGAGACATCGACCTGGGCCGGATTCTCGAACCATTCCAGAAAATCAGCCTTGAGGTCCTCGTCGAGCTTTTCATCGCCGGTCTGGGGATCGAGGCCGAACCCACCCTGAAAGATATTCCGCAGGCAGCGCTCGACGATCGCCCCGACCACCGTGTCGTTACGGGCCATATCGCGCGCGTGCTCCATCGCGCGCAGAAACTGCATTTCGTGGCGGATATGGTAGTCGGCCCCCGAGCCGAGCAGATTGAGTCCGGTCCGGATGCGCTGAAAGCGCGATTCCCGCCCGGCCGCCCAATCGGCCCGCAGTTCGGTAAAGGCCCGCGGGACCGGAACGCGCTCATCCTCGCTATGTCGGCGTGACATCAACATGGGGTTCAGTTTTCAGGGTTCAGGGAAGCGCGCGCGATCGGCGCCTGCTTCGTGCCTCGTTGCCCGTTGCCTGGTTGCCTTTCTTCCATTCTTAATTCATTCCAGTGGCGTGATGGTGAACGTCGCCTCACCCGATTCAGTCGCGAAGTGCAGCGCGGCAACCCCCTTGGGGATCGGCAGACTACGGGCCGGATCGCCCAGCAGATCGGCCTTGTTAGGTCCTTCGGCTGGCGTGGCCGGGGGGGGCGCATTGAAACCAAGATAAATGGTATGGGTCGAATAAGCGCCGTCCGAGTCTTTTTGGTTATGCCCAACACCATAGCGGCGGTCTGAATTGAGTTCCACACTGCCCGGCGTGGCGGTCGCCACGATTGACGCGGGCTTCGCGTCTACTGATGCTGGATTGGCCATTAGAATCCTAGAGGGTTCGGGGTTCAGGGTTCAGGGTTCAGGGAAGAGCGGGGGCCGCGCTACCCTAAATCCTAGATCCTCAATCCTCGATCCTTCATTCTTAACTCTTAATTCCGCATTCTTAATTCATTTTTTAAGTTCTAAATTCCTGAAAGCCATGGTGCACCACTCCGGCGTTAACCACACTGTCGTCGTTGATCGCCAGCCACTCGTTGGCTCGGTTGATTTCATCGCGCAGTAGTTCCGGGCTGAGCGTCATACTGCTGGTCCCCTGCCCGTGCTGTTTGGGCTGCCGGCGGATCAAGATTCGGCAAGCGGTGATGAACGCGTGCGCCTTGGAAGCCGAACCGTCCTCGGCGTACGAGGCGTTATCGTCGTAGGCCGCATAGACCTCGTTGATGTCATTGGAGGAACTGAGGGAACTCATTAGTTTTCAGTTTTCAGGGCTCGGTTTTCAGGGAAGACGCGCGCCGCGCCGCCCTGAATCCCAGGTTCTCGATCCTTCACCGCTTAACTCTTAATTCTGCCTTCTTAATTTCCCCCTCCCCTCCCCCGCGCCTAGTGGCTTTTAAGAAGTGGCTTACTTAGAAGTAAAGGTGTTGGGGAAGGCACCAAGGCAACAGGCAACGAGGCAACGAGGGCCGCGCGCCCGGCGCCTACTTCGTGCCTGGTTGCCTGGTTGCCTGGTTGCCTTCTTCCGTGCCTTCCCTGACCAACTTCCTGACCAGTCTTTCCAGCGCCGGATCGGGCTCCCAACAGAGTAAACCCTGCTTCGCGGAGCGATGGATCGGCGCCCCGGCCAGGCGCATGACGGTGGCGGCCCGCTCGACATCGGTCTCCGTGCAGGCGAGCCCGTCGCAATCGCGGATGTCGATCGCGATGTCAACCGCGCGGAAGCTCATCCGCTTGACCCCGCGCCGCATCGGCAAGCTGGCCAGGACGGCCACGTAGAGTGGATTGTTGATCAGCAGTTCTCGTAGTTCGTTCAACATGGGTTCTCCAAAAAGAAGGCGTGGAAGAAGGCAACGAGGCACCAAGGCACCAAGGCAATGAGGAAGGCAACGAGGCAACCAGGCAACCAGGCGTGAAGAAGGCACCAAGGCAACCAGGCAACGAGGCAACGAGGGCCGCGCGCCCGGCGCCTGCTTCGTGCCTGGTTGCCTGGTTGCCTTGGTGCCTTCTTCACGCCTGGTTGACTTCTCTCTTAAACGTATGCCCGCAACTGCCGCACTTGCAGTATTGGCGGCGGCGCGCGACGAACCCGGGGTGCGTGCGCGGCGCGCTGGTGACGAACGCGTCACCCCCGCAGAGCGGGCAGACGATCCGCCGACCACGCCGGCGCTTACGCTGGTTGCTTGGTTCGCTCATTTTTCACCACCCCCTCATCTCTCGGTCACCAAAAACGCCCGGCCGTCCGGCATGGTCAAGCCGCGCCGTTTGCGTGGCTCCGGTTCTTCTTCAACCGGGGCGGCCTGTTCGTCGAGCAGCCGCGCCCCGGCCAGGTGGCCGGCCGCGCCGGCCATGTAGACCGCGTCCAGAAAATGGTTCGGCCGGCGGCGAGTATTTTCCCAGCGGATCACGGCGCCGCGGCCGGCGATGTATTCCTCGAGCGGCCGCTCGGCGCACAGGTGCTGACAGAACATGCGGTGAAACTGCGCGTCGCCGGCGTAGAGCGTCAGGGCGCCGGGTTGCTCGGGCGACGTAGTGGCCCGGGCGCGCAGCCAGCTTTTCCAGGCGTCGGCGTCCAGCTCGTACAAGCGCACCCCGGAATCCGGCAACCAGACCACGTGATAGCGCCCGCAGGGACTGACGTGCAGCACGTCGGAGCCGGTTGATTTACGGGACCGATATTGACCGGCCCCGGCCTGACTGACGCCGTGACCCTTGACGGCGCAGAAGGGCTCTCCGCTCTCGCGTACGAAGGCATAGACGATTTCGGCCCAATTGCCGGCGTCGATATAGACCAACTCGGGTAGCCAGTTCGCCCCGCCGCGCGCCTGGGGCCAGCCCGACGTGCACAAATCGCGGAACTCACGCAACGCGGCCAAAAGCCCGCGTTCGATCCCCAGCCCCTCACTGGGCACCTCCAGCAAGTTGTAATCAACCACGTGCGGGCTGCCGTCGGCCGCGTGGGCCAGGGCGACCCAGTTGCACCAGCGCTGACCCAGATCGATCGCCACGGTCAAATGCGCCGTCTCGAGCGGCACCTGCCCGCGCGGCTGTTTGGTGGCCCGGCGGGCCAAGGTGTGCCAGTCCAACTCGCTCAGATCCAGGCTGGGTGGATCGTAGGGCAGAGCCCAAGTGAACTGCAATAATTTCTTCTTGGCGTTTTCTTCGTCGGGCTCCTGGGCGGCCTTCCACTCGCGCCCGGCGATAAAGCCCGTGGTCCAGAGCAAGTTATTGAAAGCGTTCCAGCGGTACGAGAAAGTATCCGTCTCGGGGAGGGGAGAGGAAGGCAACGAGGCACCGAGGCAACGAGGCAACGAGGGCCGCGCGCCCGGCGCCTGCTTCGTGCCTGGTTGCCTGGTTGCCTCGTTGCCTTCTTCACGCCTGGTTGCCTCGTTGCCTTCTTCCGTGCCTTCTTCCCTGTGCAACAACACCGCCCGGTGGTTCATCTTGATCCGCTCGGATTCACTGATTTGTTCGCCGCAGGCCGGGCAGTGGAAGCTGGCCAGCTTTTCGGCGGCGGTCAGCGTGCCGGCACCCTGCCAGCCGAGTAGGTGCTCGCGTTCGGGCGTGACGTATTGCTCGCAATGCGGGCACGGGCAAGCGATCCGGCTCTTGGTCCCGAGTTTGTATTCGCGCCAGATGCGGCCCCGGCTATAGCTACAGGTGCTTTCGAAGTAGAAGCGCGCCTGATCGCCGAACGAGTCCGTGCGGGCCTCGAGCCGGGAAATCTTATCGGCCTCCCGGCTGCGCTTGGCGGTCAGATCCAGCTTATCGGCCTCGGTCGCCCCGGAGACGCGCGCGGTGAAGTGGCTGATGATCGCGTCGCCGCCGCCGCCGGACATGAATTTGAGCGTGGCCCCGTTGCGAAACTTGACCGCCCCGGTCACGCGCCCGCCGCGGCTGCCCGATCCGCGCGTCGGACGCAGGTGGTTATAGCGCGTCCGCTCCAACACCGGCTCGATCTCCTCACGCCACTTATCGTCGGCCATGTCTGCGCTGGCCACGCCGAAAATGACCGTCTCGGCCAGCTCGAAGAGGTGATAGAGATAAATGATGACCAGCAGTAGCGTCTTGCCGGCCTGGGTCGGCCCGGTGAAGGCCACCCGCCGCCAACGCCCGCTATCGATCTCGTCAAAAAACAGCCTGACGTGGGGCAACCGATCACAGCGGAAGCGTCGCCCCTCGAAGCGGCCCTCGGGGATCACGATCTCGTCCTCGGCGAACTGGCGCAACGAGCGCGTCTTCCACCGCCGGGCCGCCCGCCCAAAGCCGCGCAATTCCTCGCGCAAGGCGGCCGCGCCGAGCGGGGAGGGTGCGGAAGGCACCAAGGCACCGAGGCACGAAGGAGGCGCCGGGCGTGATCCTGGTTGCCTGTTGCCTCGTTGCCTCGTTGCCTTCTTCACGCCTGGTTGCCTTTCTCTCATCCGCCTCTCGCTTATATATTTTCAGCAGGCAACCCCTTGGCCCACTGAATACTTCGCTCGTTCTGTGCCATTATCTTCAATCCAGGCCCTTCGCTCGGCATCCCAGTGCCATGCCAACTTATAAACTGTTCTCGATAGGGATAAGTATCTCCAGTCGCAACATATCTCCTACTCATCTCGACCTCTCAATCTGAGACTAATTGATAGATACTGATAGCGGCGGGAACGCGGTCAGGTTCGTCAAACCCGACAGCGGCGTCAGGTCGGCGACAGAAGTGCCGTTCAGATACAGCGTGGCCAGCGACGTCAAGCCCGACAGTGGCGATAGGTCAACGACCCGGGTGCCGCCCAGGTCCAGCGTGGTCAGGTTCGTCAAACCCGACAGCGGCGTCAGGTCGGCGACCCAAGTGCCGTCCAGGTCCAGCGTGGTCAGGTTCGTCAAACCCGACAGCGGCGACAGGTCGGCGACCAGAGTGCCGCGCAGGTACAGCGTGGTCAGGTTCGTCAAACCCGACAGCGGCGTCAGGTCGGCGACCCAAGTGCCGTCCAGGTCCAGCGTGGTCAGGTTCGTCAAACCCGACAGCGGCGACAGGTCGGCGACCCAAGTGCCGTCCAGGTCCAGCGTGGTCAGGTTCGTCAAACCCGACAGCGGCGACAGGTCGGCGACCAGATTACCGCGCAGGTGCAACGTGGTCAGGTTCGTCAAACCCGACAGCGGCGACAAATCGGCGACTAGAGTGCCGTTCAGGTACAACGCGGTCAGGTTCGTC
>JAGMDK010000329.1 GCA_023128695.1 Phycisphaerae bacterium | reverse complement strand
GGTCAGGCACATGGCGGCATCCCGTCGCGTGCGACCGGTCGCTTGCGCTCGCGGTTCTGATTGGGGGCGTCGCCACGCATTCCAGTATCGCAACACCTCGCAGATTCTGTCACGGACCCCTGGCCTGCTACTCAATCCACCACGACATTTGCCACGCGGCCCGGCTGGTCGTAGCATCAGGGTCGTTGTTTCGAGCACGGGGGCGGAGATTCAGAAAGATGCCACCGACGCCGAGCGCGACGCCGCGATTTGTTCATCTGCATTTGCACAGCGAGTACTCGCTGCTGGACGGCGCGTGCCGGGTGAAGGACCTGGTCCAGGCGTGCCGGCACATGGACATGCCGGCCGTGGCGGTCACCGATCACGGCAACCTCTTCGGAGCCATCGAGTTCTACACCGCCGCCAAAGCCGCCGGCATAAAGCCCATCATCGGCTGCGAGGTGTACGTCGCCCCCGGCGATCGGCGGGACCGCGAGGCCCGCGGGCTGGGCGAGGCCAGCTACCACCTGATCCTGCTCGCCCAGAACCTGACCGGCTACCGCAACCTGATCAAGCTAACCACCATCGGCTACCTGGAGGGCTTCTACTACAAGCCGCGGGTCGACAAGGAGGTCCTGCGCGAATACTCAGAGGGCCTGATCGCGACATCCGCCTGCCTGGGAGGTGAAATCCCGACCGCGTTGCTGAAGAAAAACACCGCCGCCGCGAAGGCCGTGATCGAAGAGTACCTACAAATCTTCGGCCCCGAGCGGTTCTTTCTCGAATTGCAAAACCACGGGCTACCCGAGCAAAAAGAGGTCAACCCGCAATTGGCGGACCTGGCCCAGCAACTCGGCGTCGGCATCGTCGCGGCCAACGACGTGCACTATCTGACCCATGACGACGTCGAGGCCCACGACGTGCTGTGCTGCATCGCGACGCGCTCCCGCGTAAACGACGAGAACCGCTTCAAATTCGGGAGCGATCAGCTCTACCTGAAATCGGCCACAGAGATGGCGACCGCCCTGGCGGACTATCCGGAGGCCCTGGCCAACACGACGCGCATCGCGGACATGTGCAACCTCGAACTCGACTTCTCGCGGCGCTATGCGCCGAAGTTCGAGCCGCCCAATGGCAAACCCGCCGATGATTACCTACGCGAGCTGGTCTATGAAGGAGCCAAGAATCGCTACGGCGAAATCACGGACGAGCTGCGCGAGCGGATCGACTACGAGCTGGAGGTGATCGCGAGCAAGGGTTTCAGCGGCTATTTCCTGATCGTCTGGGACTTCGTGAGCTACGCCCGCGACAACAACATCCTATCGGTGGCCCGCGGCAGCGGTTGCAGCACGGTCGTCGGCTATTGCCTGGGCATCAGCCAGGTTGATCCGCTGCACTACGGGCTCTATTTCGAGCGTTTCATGGACCCCGAACGCGACGAGATGCCCGATATCGACATCGACATCGCCCAGGATCGACGACAGGATGTCATCAGCTACGTCCGCGAGAAGTACGGCCACGTGGCTCAGATTATCACCTTCGGGCGGCTCAAGGCCCGGGCGGCGATTCGCGACATCTGCCGCACGCTCGACGTGCCGCTGGCCGAGGCCGACCGGGTCGCCAAGCTGGTGCCCGAAGAGCTCAAGATGACGATCGACAAGGCCCTGAAACGCGAGCCGGAACTGAAACGGCTCTACGACCAGGACCCCACCATCCACAAGGTGCTCGACATCGGTCGGCGGCTCGAAGGCCTGGCCCGGCACGCCTCCGTCCACGCGGCGGGGGTCGTCATCGCCGACGTCCCGCTCGATACGCTGATCCCGCTGCACAAGCCGGCGGATTCCAAGGACATCACTACGCAGTTCGAGGGGCCGACGGTCGAGAAAGTCGGCCTGCTCAAGATGGACTTTCTCGGCCTGCGCACGCTGTCGCAAATCCAGCGGGCCTGCGAGCTGATCAAAAAAAACCACGGCGTGACTATCAATCTCGAAAAGCTCGACCTGACCGACCAGAAGGTCTACGAAATGTGCGCCCGCGGCGACACCCGCGGCGTGTTCCAGTTCGAGTCCGGCGGCATGCGCGACGTGCTCATGAAAATGAAGCCCAACCGCATCGAGGACCTGATCGCCGCCAACGCGCTGTTCCGGCCGGGGCCGATGGAGTACATCGACGAATACGTGGCCCGCAAACACGGCCGCAAGAAGTGGAGCACCCCGCACAAGATCATGACCGAAGTGCTCGAAGAGACCTACGGCATCATGGTGTATCAGGAGCAGGTCTCGCGGATGGTCAACCGGCTCGGCGGTGTGCCATTGCGGCGTGCATTCCGGCTCGCCAAGGCCATCTCGAAGAAAAAAGAGACGATGATCGTTGCCGAGCGCGAGCCCTTCCTGGAGGGGGCGGTCGCCAACGGCGTGCCGCGCCTGACCGCGGAAAAGGTCTTCGAGGACATCCTCAAATTCGGCGGCTACGCCTTCAACAAGGCCCATTCCACCGGCTACGCCGTCGTGGCGTTTCAGACCGCGTATCTCAAGACGTACTACCCGGTCGAGTTCATGGCGGCGGTGCTAACGTACGAAAGCGGCAACACCAACAAAGTAGCCGAGTATTTCGACGAATGCCGCCGCCTGGGCATCGCGATCAACCCCCCGGACGTCAACGAAAGCGACGCCGACTTCACAGTTGTGTATCACGCACGTGGGAACGTGGGAACGTGGGAACGTGGAAACGTGAACACGGGTGCTCCCTCTGACGTTCCCACGTGTGCACGTTCCCACGCTCCCACGCCCACTGGTCACATTCGCTTCGGCTTGGCAGCAATCAGCGGAGTGGGGCACAAAGCGGTGCAGGCGATCATCGACGCCCGTGAGGAGGGCGGGCGGTTCCGCGATATCTTCGATTTCTGCGAACGCGTCGACCTGACGTGTGTGAACAAGGGGGTAGTCGAAGCGTTGATCAAATCCGGGGCGTTCGACAGTACTGGCGCGATGCGCCGGGCGCTGATGGGTGTGCTGGAAAAAGCGCTCGATCTCGGCCAGGAGCGGCAGCGCGACCTCAAGACCGGGCAACTCAACATGTTCGGCGAATTCGAGGCCTCCGGGGCCGCCGCCCCGCCGCCGATCGGTACCGAGGAGTGGTCCGACTCGGAAATGTTGGCCTACGAGAAAGCCACGCTCGGCTTCTACATCACCAAGCATCCGCTGACGCAATATGAGCAGCTTGTCCGCCGCTTCGGCAACTGCGATACATCCAAGCTCGCCCGCCTGCCCGACGGACATCAGGTCATTCTCGGCGGCCTCGTCGCGCGCGTACGCAGCGTCACGATCCGCACCGGGCGCTCGGCGGGCAAAAAGCTACTGGTGGTTACGCTGGAAGATTTCGTCGGCTCCACCGAGGTGATCGTCTTCCCCGACCAGCTCAACAGTATTCAGCATATACTGAAACCGGACACCGTCGTGTTCGTGGAGGGGGCGGTTGATCGCCGGCGGGAGGAGCCGAGCATTCGGGCGGCCCGCGTGATCCCGATTGAGCATGCCCGCCGAGAGTATTCCAGGGAGGTGTTGATCTGCCTGCAAAGCACCGGGGCCCCCCTGGCATCATTACCGCAGATTCAAGCATTGTGCCGGGCACATCGCGGAGGCTGTCCCGTCTTCTTCAAGGTCACGTCTCCAGAGGGCTGGAGCGCGACAGTGAGGGGCCGTGAACAGGCCAGTGTCGAGCCCTGTGATGAGTTCTTGACGGGCGTGGAAGGACTGACGGGGGTGCAAGCCGTGCAGTGTTGCGGACGTGGCGGGACCGTCTAGTGCTCTGTCACGTATCGCTTGATGGGTGGCACGGCTGTGTCAGCCGTGTACAAGTCGCAGGTATTC
>JAGMDK010000328.1 GCA_023128695.1 Phycisphaerae bacterium | reverse complement strand
ATTCACGGCCGACACGGCCGTGCCACCCGCTCCTTAATCAACGTGTTACGGAGCAGTAGGCGCACATAATCATCCCGCCGATCATTCCCGCCGCACAGTGATCGACGTGTGTTGAGTGAAAGATTTAGGAGAAGCTCCGTCTGGCCCGGCTAGACGCCGAAAAACATCCCCAGGAAGCCGAAGAACCCGATGATCAACGCGGGGATCACGCCCAGCCAGACACCAATCGCCTCAGTGATAAACATGGCATTCCTTTCCTGAAACAGACCGCGTAGCCAATAACCAGCAGACTTTTTAGCGACCTCGGCCCGGATGGTCAAGGGGTGACGGGTGGCCTACGTTCTCCGAACGTGGGCCACCTCGACGAAAGCGCGCCAGGACTCCCATCGACCACTGCGATTTCGCTTGACACCCGTATTGCGCCAGTGGCAGAATACGTGTTGTCGCTGTTCCAGAAGTCCATCGAGGATGAATACCCGGAGGCTCACGCCATGAAAGCGTTTTTCAAGCTGTCGCAGCCGTTTGTGAGCGCCTTCTGTGCCTTCTTGATGCTAAGCCAACTCACCATCGTCCCGCAGCTCCGGGCCGATGTGCCAGATCGATACGTCTGGCAGATCGAGCGGGTCGAGGAGAGCGGCACTACCTACATCATCAACAGCTTCGAGGGCGGTACGCCTGAAGACCCCTACGGCGACATCGCCTGGGCCAAGATGGACATCCCGGCTCAGTTCTTTCCGCTTGAACTTTGGGAAATCCACTCGTGGCATCAGAACAGCGCTTTCTACGACCACGGCTTGGCGGTGAAGTTCTACCTGTACAGAGGCTCTGACGGGACCGCCAAGTATCTTTTTGAGCATGCGGTTGTGTTTCCCGGCAAGAATGTCACGAGGCTACGCGTCGAATGCAGTGAATGCCGCGCGATCTTCGTTCCGGCGGACGGGCCACACGTCGGCATCGGTCTGATGTACGTGACCGAATTCGAGCACGCCGTCGGCTCTAGCTCCACTCATATCATCGTTGACAACGAAGGCTGCTGGCCGGGCTACAACCTTGTTTACGATTACAGCGCGCAGGAATGGGTGAACCCATGCGCGCTGGGCATGCCCGGCAATTTCGGCATCCGCGTTCTTTTTGAGCCGCTCTGTCCGCAGCGCCTTGGCGACAATGATGGCGACTTTGACATCGACCTGCATGATTACGCCATGTTGCAGGCCGAGGCGACGGGGCCGACCGGTGATGTCTTTGGAACGCCGGGCGTATACGTAGACCTCGATAACAACTATGCGATTGACTTCGATGATTTCACCATTCTCGCCGCTGACTACACTGGGCCGGACAATGATGTAGTCTGCCCGGAGTTTCCCGGGCCGCGCCTGCCTTTGGATTCAGCGCTTCAGCTCGTCAGCAGCTTGGCGGGGCACCCCAGCGGACCATTGAAGCTCCCCGCTGAGCTGCCGACGGGTGGCTTGCGATGGACGTACGGGCAACTAGCAGTAGTCCTGCTCATCGCCGTCGTACTCGTGTTTGCGATTGGTCCGTGTATAAGCTTCACCTGCCGTCAGTCAGGAGCTACCAGCTTCACGGCCGACGGCGTGATTCCAAACGTTAGCGAGGCGGACCGTATACGGCTTGCCATCGACCGCATCGGCCAGTTACCTGGGCAACTCTCCGAGGATTGCTGGTTCTACCTTGCCCAAGGAGCATGGTACAATCCCGAGGTCACCGGCATGATTCAGATAAACAGATCGGTGACCGAAGATGACACTGCTTACGGCGCGACGCATGTGCTCGGCCGCATAACTATCCATCAATCCTTTTTCGACGGCGACCGCTGGGATCAGTGGGGTATCGATGGCTTGGCGCTGCTGCTCTTCTCAGAGTGGCAGCACTATAACGAGCCGGGCTGGGACGAGAGGCAATGCCAGCAGCAGTTGATCCAATGGCGTCAGCAAGTCGGCTTCGAGGACATCGCGCCGGAGTTTGGCCACGGCTTTGGCGACTAGCAAGGTGCAACCATGAGCTTCACGACTGGCTTCGAACTCGCATGTGCGGTTGCGGTGCTCATCATCGGGATGGTTACCTGTGTCGCAGTTAGTAGCCGGCTGAAAGCCGCAACGCTGCCGTTGGCGGGTCTGTTCGTGCTCGCGGCCGACAGCAAGCTGTTCTGGCCGCATATGAGCGCGTTCTGCGTGGTCGAGCAACTGGGTTACATCGAGGTGCTTCGGGATCGTCCATGGGTCGGCATATGGTACTATACGTGGCACCTCTTGCCGGTGCTGCTGGCCGGGTTCTTCGCGTGGGCCCTAGCGAGAGAGCTGCGCCGGGCGCTGCGTGCTTCGGGCTGACCAGTGTCCAAGTTCGGGTAGCCGGGACGGGTGGCCCACGTTCTCCGAACGTGGGTTCTCGATTTTATCTCCCCAAACAGCGTTGTTCGCTCCGTACCAACACTGGTTGCGCTACGGGGAAAAATCGGTTCCCCACGTTCGGAGAACGTGGGCCACCCCGACACCCCGAATTATCCCGTCTGGTGGTCACGCTCGGACCACGGCAGCCGGCCCTCGTCATATACGCGGCACAGGCGTTCATAGGCGGTCTTGTACGCCAGAAAGCGAAGGTTGTACTCGGCGCGGCCGGCTTCGTCGGTGGCTTTGTCGGGATGCCAGCGGTGGAGCAGGTCCCGCCAAGTCTGTTTGAGCTGCTCACGCGTGGCCCGGTCGTCGAGGCCGAACAGTTCGAGGGCCTCCGCCTCGGGCAACTCCGCGGCCCGGCGGCGAACCTGCTCGGTCACGACCTGCTTCTGTCTGGGATTGGCGGACTCGCGCAGCCACTTCCAGTCCCACACGTCGGGCAGCATGGCCCCCACGCTGGTCCCCATCACCGTCATGAAACGCGTGAACGGCTTGCCCTTCAGGCCGAACAGACCGTCCACCAGCAAGCCCGTCGCGGCAGCCGCCTTCCCGGTTAGCCGAGCGGTTTTTTTACGCTGCGAGGCGCGCCGGTCTTGCAGCAAACGGGCCACGTCCTCACGCCACACGCGGCGGAGAAATCGCCGAAACGCTTCGTTATCATTGGGGCGGAGAGCCACGCGCGCTCCATCTTTTCGTCGGCCGGATGCCAAGTCCATATCGAAAGCAAATCATATCGTAACGTTTCACTCGGACGAGCGGCCCAAACACGGGGGCGTGGATTGAAACGCGGCGCTCCGCGCCCGGGTCATCGGCCAGCCCCACCAAACGCATGGCGGCCAGGGCGTCGGTGCCGCTGAGCTCAGGCAGACGGTCGGCCAACTGGTATTCCAGCGTCCTCGAAGAAGCGGAACTCACGCCTCCGCGGCTTACCATCTTGGAACGCCCGTGCCGGCGAAGTTTTTCCCGCGGCTGATAATTTTTCCGGCTCGCATTGCCCGGCCTGTGGTGATATAATGGTGGAATTCGGATGCTCGGTGTAGTGCGCGCGAGCCTTGTGCTATATCGAGTGCCGGGGAACGAAGTTGTTGGGTACACACACAGAACTAATAGAGGATTGGGCGATGGAAAACGAAATGAACCCCGCTGCCAAGCAAACCCGGCACCGCCGCTGGTTATGGACCTCGGTCGCGTGCCTCGCGGGCCTCGCATTTTTGGCAGGCTGCGCGACGAATCCGAAAGGCACCCGCGACGCTCCCCAAGAGCCGCCGGCCGCCGAGAAAACACCAGCGGCGACCCCCGCCGAGCCGGCTCCGGCCCCTGCTCCCGACGAACCGGAAGCTGCCGGCGCGTCCGCGGCGCCTCAGGAGTCCGAATCGAGCGCGGCGGAACGGCAGGCCATCCGGGAAATGATCCACAAGAAGATCCAGGAGCGTACCGCTCAACAAGTGGATTCTGATGTGCAAAAAGACGCCAGCGCGGCCCCCAAAACACCGGCCTCTGAGCCGCGGGCCGACGCGAGTGCGTCGAACCGTCCTCACCAGGTGACGCAGGCTGATCTCCTTAACCCCCCGGCGCGTGAGACCAAACAACCGCCCGTGGCGAAAGCAGATGTCGCGGGAGCGAGTAACGCGCCTACGCCGCGGGGCACCAAGCCGCAGAAACCGAAAAGCGAGAGCAGCTACAAGAAGGGCACTCCCGGGAAGTTAACGCCGCCGCCCCCGGACGCTCCACAGCCGAAGTATGTCTGCCAGGAGCCGAAGATCACGCGCGACGATATTTGGAAGGGGCAGAAAGCGAAATTCGAGTTCGTCCTCGCCAACGAGGGGGAGGGCCCGCTCCAGATCAAGCTGAAGGGCGGCTGAGGGTTCAAAATCAGCGGCCAGTTGGCCCGCACGATTGAACCGGGTAAGACCGAAACGGTTGAAGTATCTATGAGCACGGGAGCCCGAAGCGGAAGGCTCGGCCGGAAAGTCAAAGTCTACACCAACGACCGGGACATGTTGCAGACGACTCTGGAGTGCATCGCGAAAGTGCGCGTGGCCCTCAAGCTCCAGCCGGTCACGATCAACTTCGGGCAAATCAGCCGCGGCTCTGAGCCGCAAACGAAGATCGTCACGGTCCTGCGGGGCGACGGTGGAGCGATCAATCCGAAGATCGTTTCCACCGGGCACAAGCAGTTCGAGGCCGAATTGGTGGAGCTTGAGCCCGGCGAGAAGTATGAACTCAAGGTAACTGCCAACCCGCCCTGGCCGAACGACATGCTGCGGGGCTCGATGATTCTGGATACCGGGGTCGAGAGGTCGCCCCAGGAGAAGATCACCGTCTTTGCCCGGATCACGCCGCGGCTGGCGACCAACCCGAGTCGTTTCCGCATTCCTCCTAACATCGAGTCGGACCTGGAGATCCCCGCTGAGTTGAAGTGGTCGGACGGCGAGCCGGGCCGGGTTCTGGCGGCCTCCATCAACGACCCCGCGTTGAGCGTGGAGATCAAGGAGGAAGGCGAGCAGCAGATGATCGTCCTGCACGTGCCCGCGGGCTTCGAGGCGAAACGAGGGAAGAGATACACCGTCAAGCTCAAGACGGATGATCCGACCACGGAAACCGTGGACGTTCAAGTCTACGCTTCGCGCCCCCCGGTGAAGCGCGAGCCGGGCGTCAAGGTCACGCCGAGCGGGGCGGGGACCAAGGCGATCGCGCCGGGGCAACCGAAGCCGCCGATCAAGGCGCCGCCGCAGGCCCGGCCAAGTACGGACGCGCAACGACAGCCGCCGGCACAGCAGAAGCCGCCCGCGCGACCGACTCCGACCACGCAGCCCAGTTCGGTTGCACGGCCGGAGTAGTTTTTCCCGCCGCTGGTAAGCAAGGCCGAGCAGCAAAAGGGCGCCCACTGTGGCGCCCTTTTCTGTGTCCGCTCCACGCTGGATTGGCGGGTAGCGTCGTAGAAGGGATGGCGAAGCTCCCGCTGAGCCACGGCATTGGGAGGGCGAAGCCCCCGCTGAGCCGCGGCATTGGGAGGGCGAAGCTCCCGCTGAGCCGCGGCATTGGGAGGGCGAAGCTCCCGCTGAGCCGCTACTACGGCTCGGCAGGAGCCTCGCCCTCCCGCTGAGCCGCTACTACGGCTCGGCAGGAGCCTCGCCCTCCCGCTGAGCCGCTACTACGGCTCGGCAGGAGCCTCGCCCTCCCGACTGACGCCAGATGTTTTCTGAAACGGCACTAGCGCTGTACCAACCGTCGCTCGACGGGAAGCACGGGCATATCTCCTTAATGTATTAGGTTGCTGTTAGGATAATCAGCCGCGCGTAAACATTATCGTCCCTGCCAGGGCCCGGATGTAGTATCTCCTTTCTATAGAACCACAACCTGTTGTGTAATCACGTCTTAGGAGAAAAAGAAGAATGTGCTCAATTCGCTTTGACGTAACCCATATCTTGGGTTATTATGAAGGTTGCCCCACTAGATATGGGTTCACGGATCAAGGCTAGTGGGCGTGAAGCAATTCGGCGTCGGTGATCATGCCGCCACGCCGGTTTTTTGTGTGCGTTCTCGGAAAATTCCAGGAAAGGGAGTTCTCGGATGTCCACTGCCTCGAGCCGTACGGCGATCGGGCTCAGGGAAGAGCCGGCTTTGAGTGAGAACGCGCGCGCGGTCCTGGAAGCCCGCTATCTGAAGAAAAACGAGCGGGGGGAGTGCGTAGAAACACCCGCCGATCTGTTCCAGCGGGTGGCTAAAACAGTCGCCGATATCGAAATCCTCTATGGCGGCGACGAAATGTCACGCCGAAATTGGGAACACCGCTTTTATCGGCTATTGACGAGCGGCGTGTTCATGCCAAACTCGCCCACCCTGATGAACGCCGGACGGGAAATGGGCATGCTGTCGGCTTGCTTCGTGCTCCCGGTCCGCGACTCGATCACCGAGATATTCAACAGTATCAAGCACACCGCCCTGATCCAAAAAGCCGGCGGCGGGACCGGGTTCGCCTTTGACGAACTCCGCCCGACCGGCGACTACATCAAATCCAGCGGCGGCACCACCAGCGGACCGATCAGCTTCTGGCGAACCTTCAGCGAGGCCACCAACGCCATTCAGCAGGGCGCGTTTCGGCGGGGGGCCAATATGGGGATGATGTACATTCATCACCCCGACATTTTGAAGTTCTTGCACGCCAAGCAAGATCTCGACCAGTTCACTAATTACAACATCTCCGTCAAGGTCACCAACGACTGGATGGATGCGTTCCTGGACGACGCTGATTCCCCGCACGTGGTACGCAACCCGCGCAGCGGTCAAGCGTTCGTAATCACCCGCGACATTGATATCTGGAAGTACACCGTCCGCGACCTGATCGAGATCGAGTGTGTCGAGCCGGTCCCGCCGACCGGTCGGGAAAAATACTATCGGACGCCGCGGCTCACGGGCCCGTTACCTGACGAACTTCGGGGGAAGGTGTACACCAAGCGCGATGTCTGGAACATCATCGTCAATAACGCCTGGCAGACCGGCGAGCCGGGCGTCGTCTTCATGGATCGCATCAACGAGGACAACCCCACGCCCCAGGTCGGGCGCATCGAGGCCACCAATCCCTGCGGAGAGCAGCCGCTGCTGCCTTATGAAGCGTGCAATTTGGGCAGTCTGAATCTGGGGCTGTTCGTGAAGGACGGATGTACGCCGGCGGCGGACGTGGATTGGGACGGTCTGCGAGAAGCTGTTCGTGATGCGACGCGGTTCCTGGACAACGTCATCGACGCGAACAACTACCCGCTGCCGGAGATCGAGCAAATATGCCGTGACAACCGCAAGATCGGCCTCGGCGTGATGGGCTTCGCGGATGCCATGTTCAAGCTCGGGGTCGCCTATAACAGCGAGGAGGGCGTCGCCTGGGCCGAGCGCTTCATGCGCTTCATCAACGATGAAGCGCACCATTGCAGCGAAGAGCTGGCCCGTGAGCGCGGCTGCTTTCCCAATTGGCAGGGCAGCGTGTGGCACACGCGGCACAGCCGCATGATGCGTAACGCCGCGGTGACGACGGTCGCCCCGACCGGGACGATCAGCATCATCGCGAACTGTTCCGGCGGGATCGAGCCGCTGTTCTCGCTGGCGTTCATGCGGAACATTCTCAAGGGGCAAAAGCAAGGTGAGAAGCCGCTCGTGGAAGTGAACGACACCTTCCGCGCGGCGGCACAGGTGGGCGGGTTTAATTCGGACGAACTGATCGAGCGGATCATTCGGGCAGGCTCGCTCGCGCATCTGGACGAGGTGCCGGAAGAGGTCAAACGCGTGTTTGTCTGCGCGCACGACATCACGCCGGAGTGGCACATGCGGATGCAGGCCGCCTTCCAGAAGCACTGCGACGCGTCGATCAGCAAAACGATCAACTTCCCCCACAGTGCCACCCGCGAGGACGTGGACGGGATTTACCAGCTTGCCTATCGGATGCGGTGCAAGGGCGTCACTGTCTACCGCGACGGGTGCCGCCCCTCTCAGCCCATGGTCTTGATGGACGATGATACTCCGGCCACAAACATTCTGCTGGAGGTGAATGAAGCACAACAGCATGGTGAGTCCGAGAGCGAGGTTAGGCCTCAAGCCGGCGCGGCGGGGGAGTCGTCGGCTGCCGTGCGAGTTGAATCGCCGACGGCCGACCCCGGCCCCGCCGCGCCCCCCAACATAGGCGTGCCGCTCATCGAGCCGATGGACCTGCCTGAAATCGTGAGTGGGTTGCGAATTCGGCAGATGACGCCGTTCGGCAACATGCACGTGAAAATCACCGTGGACCCGCGGGCCAACCGTGAACAGGAGGTCTTCGCTCAGCTCGGCAAGGGCGGCGACGTGGCCAACGGCGATCTGGAGGCGATCTGCCGGATGATCTCCCTGTGGCTACGGGCCGGCGGCAGCCTGCAACACGTCATCAAACAGCTCGAAGGCATCGGCACCTCGCTCCAGATTCCCACCCGCGCCGGACGGATCATGTCGCTCGGCGACGGCTTGGCTTGTGCCCTGAAGAAATACACCCGCGCCAAGGAACACTTCGGGCTGCGACTTCTGCTGCTCGGCGAGATCAATCTGGCCGAACTCGATAACCCGAACCCTGCTCCCCACCACCCCGAAACCACCCCGGTCGACCGACCCGTGCCGCCCGGCAACGGCAAAAACGCTCAGACAGTGTCCAAGAGCGAGGCGGCGGCCGTTCAGCGGCGGATGGAATCGTCGGCCGTACGTTCGACGCAACGCGGCGGAGCCCAGTCTTCCCAGTCGAAAACGCCGAAAGCTATGCGTGTTGCCGGCGGGAACGGAAATGGCAATGGCAACGGTCACGGAAGCGGCACAACTGAGACGGCCGTTGCCGTGATTGAACTCGACGATGCCGCCGATACGGTCACGGTCGTTGAAATGCGGTCCAAGACCACCGTGCTGGATTCGGCCGACGCCACCGTCGCTGAGGTTCGGACTCTCGAAGCGGCGGATTTGTCCGCGGTGCTCGGGGAGGTCAGGCACAAGCACGATTCCGCCACGCATTATAAGGTGATGTGTCCCGAGTGCGGGAATGCCCTCGTGTTACAAGAGGGCTGTCGCACGTGCCCGAGCTGCGGCTGGGCGGCGTGCTGATCTAGAGCATTTTCCATCTGTCTGTAGCGTCCGGGCTCTGTCCCGGACGTCGTAGGAGGAGAGTGTTTTCCCGTCTCCTACGTCCGGGACAGAGCCCGGGCGCTACCTACTTCCGGCAGCGCCGTCTGTAGCGGCGGACTGTTAGGCGAACGCAAACAGTCCGCCGAACAGTGCCGCCAGCAGCGACAGAAACGCGACTATGAACATCAGCGACTCCTACGCGGTCTTGACCTAAACACCGTCACCTGGGCGGAACAGACCGAGGTGACACACCTGCTTTTTTTACTATCGGCTGTATGAGCAAGAGATTCCCGGATTTTAAGGGCCTCTAACAAGACCAAAGAGCCGCGGGCTCCGGGATGCGTGGACGGCCGCCGTCTCGGGAGGTATATGAGAGTATGCTCTCGAACCAGGCCCATCTCGACGCGCTTCTGTCCGCTTTGAACGAACCGCAGCGGCAAGCCGTCACCCATCGGGATGGGGCCCTGCTGGTGATCGCCGGGCCCGGCAGCGGGAAGACGCGGGTCATCACTCGACGAGCCGCTTACCTGGTCCACACCGGCGTCAGCCCACACAACATCCTCGCGATCACGTTCACGAACAAGGCCGCCAACGAGATGAAGACGCGGATCGAGGACCTGGGAGTCAGCCACGGGATGTGGGTGTACACCTTCCATGCCTTCGGCGTGCGGATGCTGCGTGAATTCGGCCCGCTGGCCGGCGTAGAGCCGGGATTCACGATCTACGACGAAACCGACGCGATGCGGGTGGTCAAAGAGGCCCTGGAAATCTGCCAGGTCAGTGAATCCGTCTTGAAGCCGAACGTCGCCCGGGCGGCGATCAGCGACGCCAAGAACCGCCTGGAAACGCCGCTGGACTGTGAGGCCAAGGCCGATTGGCACGAGGAGCAGTTGCTGGCGCGGGTGTATGACACGTACGCACAGTTACTTCAGCAGCGGAACGCGGTCGATTTCGATGACCTGTTGATGCGAGTGGCGGTCGTGCTGCGGGATCATCCCGAGATCACCTCGCACCTGAACACGCGTTTTCGCTACGTGCTGATCGACGAATACCAGGACACGAATCACGCTCAGTATCTGATCGCTCGGCACCTGTCGCGGCATCACGGCAATATTTGCGCGACCGGCGACCCCGATCAGAGCATCTACGCCTGGCGGGGGGCGGACATCCGTAATATCCTCGAATTCGAGCGTGATTTCCGTGATGTGACCGTGGTTAGACTCGAGCAGAACTATCGCTCAACCAGCCACATCTTGGGGATCGCCTCACGTCTGATCCAGTCCAACCACCGCCGCAAGCACAAGGACCTCTGGACCGAGAGCGGACCGGGCGAGCCGGTCCGCGTCTGGCAGTTCACCGGCGGTTTCGACGAGGCGGAGCAGATCGCCGACACCATTGCCGAGCTGCACGCCGCCGGTCGGCCGTACAATGACTATGCCATTTTCTATCGTATCAACGCGGTCTCGCGCGGGCTGGAGGAGGCTCTGCGGGACAACGGGATTCCGTACAAGATCGCCCGCGGCGTGGAGTTTTATAACCGCAAGGAAATTCGCGACGTGCTGGCGTATCTCCGCGTGCTGGTCAACCCCCTCGATCAGGTGGCGCTGCTGCGGATTATAAATACGCCTGCTCGCAAGATCGGCAAGACCACGGTGGCGCGGTTACGGGCGTACGCTCAACAAACCGGCAGTACGCTGCTTGCAGCCTTGCGCTCGGCCGAGCAGGTTCCGGGGCTGCGCTGCGCGGCCAAACACGTCCAGGCGTTTACGAAACTGCTCGACCGGATGAAGGCGGCGCTCGAGACGCCGGTTCCCGAGGCGGTCAGCACCATCCTGACCTTGTCGGGGCTCGAAGATTCGTTTCGTAAGGAGCATGAGTCCGGCGGCGAGGACCGTCTGGCCAACGTGCAGGAGTTGGTGACCGCCGCGATGCGCTATGAACAAGATGTTGGGGAGCCGTCGCTGGCGGATTTCCTGAATCGCGTCAGTCTGACCAGCGATCAGGACTCGGTGGACGAACAGGCCGGGGCGGTGATGCTGATGACGCTGCACGCCGCCAAGGGGCTAGAGTTTCCGGTGGTTTTTCTGGTCGGGCTGGAACAGGGGATGTTGCCGCACGAGTTCTCCTTGAGCCAACCAGATCGCGACATTGAAGAAGAGCGCCGACTGTGTTTCGTCGGGCTGACCCGTGCCAAGGAGCGACTGTATCTCTCACACGCCGCCGAGCGGTTCATTCGCGGCCGGCCGGTTCCGCGGGCGCCGTCCCAGTTTCTGCGCGAACTCGATGACGGACGCACCATCTGGGAAGATTTCCGGTCTCTGGGCGATGCTCCACCTGGTGTCGCGCGCGGCGAGGGCTTCGTCCCCATGGTGGAGGACCTCGCTCCCGAGGAAGCTGCCCGGCTGGTCCCGAAACGCAAGTTGCGAGCCCGTTCGGATTCGGGCGAGTTCGACGCCGTCGAGATGGACAATAATACGACTTCGCGAGGCGCGCGGCGGAGGAAACACTCCAGCCCCCCTACCGTTGACACGCCTTATGCCGACTGGAATCCCGGCACTCTGGTCCGCCACAAACGTTACGGCGTGGGGCAGCTATTGTGGATTCGGCCGGCCCCGGGCCAGACGCGGGCCGCGGTGAAGTTCGCGGGCTACGGCGAAAAAACGCTGATTCTCGAGTTTTCGCCGCTAGAGAAGCTGGAACGAGATTCGCGGTAGTGTAGTGATTCATAATTGTCGCGTCATGATTCAAGGTGGTGCGGGCCTCTGTGCCCGCAACGGACGGGCAGGGGCACCACGGCTCAGCGGGAGCTTCGCCCTCCCTTTCTTGGCGCTACCCGTCAAGCGTCGGGTGGCACGGCCGTGTCGGCCGT
>JAGMDK010000327.1 GCA_023128695.1 Phycisphaerae bacterium | reverse complement strand
GAATACCTGCGACTTGTACACGGCTGACACAGCCGTGCCACCCATCAAGCGATGCGTGACGGAGCACTAACCCGTTGCCATTCCGTGTCTATACGCATACCCTACGCGTTGCCATGGCCGAGGAAGCTCGACAAATCCAGGACCTCCGCCGGTTGCTCGACGTGACGCGGCAGATGGCGGCGACGATCGATCTGACGCAGTTGCTGGAAACGATCGTGGACGCGACCCTCAAGGTGCTCGATTGCGAGCGGGCCACGATTTTCCTGTATGACAAGAAAAGCGACGAACTCTATAGCCGGGTCGCAACCGGCGTCGAGTCGATCCGCTTCCCGGCCAACCGCGGCATCGCGGGCGCCGCCGCCGCCCAGCGGGCCGTCATCAACGTGCCCGATGCGTACGCCGATTCGCGTTTCAACCAGGATATTGACAAGGAAACCGGCTTCCACACCCGCAACCTGCTGACCTTTCCGCTCGAAAACCTGGACGGCGAGTTGATGGGCGTGTTGCAGGCGCTCAACAAGGCCGACGGCCCGTTTACTCCTGAAGATGAAGACCTGGCCCGCGTGCTGAGCGCGCAGGCGGGGGTCGCACTCCACCGCTACGCCCTGCTGGAGGAGTACGCCGAAAAGCAGCGGATGGCGCGCGATCTCGAACTAGCCCGCAAAATTCAACAGGCCCTGTTCCCCAAAGCCAATCCCTCGGTCGCGGGCTACGAGATCGCCGGCTGGAACCGCTCGGCGGACGAAACCGGCGGCGACTGCTATGACTTCGTGGCGCTCGACGACGGCCGGAACGCCATCTTGCTTGCCGACGCGACCGGGCACGGCATCGGGGCCGCGCTGGTGATCGCGCAATGCCGCTCCCTAACGCGGGCGATGCTGTCGCTCACGGCGGAATTGACCGTCGTCGCCACCCGCATCAATCACGTTCTGGCCCACGACCTGACCGACGACCGCTTCGTGACGGCGTTCATCGGGGTGCTTGATCCGGCGCGGCACTGCCTGGATTACATCGCCGCCGGCCAGGGCCCGCTGCTGTGCATGTCGCCCGCGGGGGTGGAGACGCGGGCCGCCGGCGGCTTGCCGTTCGCGGTCATCGATGATTTCGACTGCCCGCCGGAGAAGTTCGAGTTCGCCCCCGGCGCGACGGTCGTGCTGCTCACGGACGGCTTCTACGAAACCAAGAATCAAGCCGGCGAGCTGTTCGGCGAAGAGCGGGTCATCGAGTTCTTCCAGCATCACGCCGATCTCCCGCTGGAGGAATTGATCGACGGTTTGCACAACGAAATCCGCCGCTTCAGCCACGACGCCCCGCAAGAGGACGACCTGACGGCGGTGCTCGTCCGTCGGCAGGCATAACAGTCCGTCGCAAAAGTCCGCACCGGTCGGGAAATATAGCGGACTGTTATGTGTTTACCTCAGGTGGCGGAGTATCATATTCCACCGGCTTCGTAATGTCTCTTGGTGTCACTAATGTGTCCGGCGGCGGCGGGGCGGACTCGATACGTCCTATGACGCTACGCAACCAAGCCGCGGCAGGCTCGGGAAAGGCCTGCTTCGCATCCAGCTCGGCCCAGGTGTCGTGGATGAGTCGGAATTCGGAGTAAGCGCGCAATCGCGCGGCCAGGTAAGGATGTGCCACGAAGCGTGCGTCAACCTCGCCGGCGGCGTCCGCATCCCACTGTTGCGCAAACGCATCCGCCATCAACTGAATCCACCGTTTAATTGTCCATCCATCACAGACTGCCTTCTCATCCACGGCAATATTCACGACCTGCTGTGAATCCCCATTCGCAAGCGACGCCAAAGTCCCCAGCCAATGGGTGTCTGCCGGCTTTAAATCGACCAACTCACGTAGTGGATCAGCTTCACCAAGATGCACGCGAATGTAAGCATGCAAACCGAGCGTGTAACTATCTCTGTCCTCGCCCGAGATTTCATTCAGCAACTCACTGGCTTCTTCGTATGCCCCGCGGAGCACGTGGACCACGGCTAGTACCAAGAGCGTGATGCACCCTCCCGCAAAGGCTTGCGCAAGTCGTGCTGCTGAGAGGGCTGCGTCCCAATCTCCAGAATGAATGTGAAAAAGTGCCTCATTGTAATGCACTTTCACGTCACCCGCACGCAATCGCTTCAGATCCTTGAGCTTATCGTCGGCAATTGACATCAATCCAAGATTATACGCTCCTAAATATAGATCACGTAACAATTGTGGATCGTCCGGACGAAACTGGCGCGCCCCCATGAGGTTGCGGCAACTTGCCAAGTACCAGCCCTGGTGTTCAAGTTGATTGGCTTGCTCTCTGAGGACCGTCGCGATCGAACCCTTGTGCGTATCCATACCAGGTGCTAACTCGGTAAGCTTTGCATCATAATCTTTGACGGCCTCAATCCGGTACCCACGACGTACACTGTTGCGAGCTCGATGGACCCACAGATTACCGGCCTGCTTTTCCGCAGCAAGAGATAACTCAATTCCCCTTGAATAATGCTTGTGCGCGAGTTCCAGGCTGAGGGGCTGGCCGGCATCGTGATAATTCTGCGCCTGCTTTCGATTGACTAGCTCCTCGATAACTTGTCCCAACAAGTGCTCAATATCACATTCGACAACTAGACCATGCGCGAGTTCCAGCGCTGCTTGAATATCCGTCAAACCGGCGTCCGGCTCCTGCTTGCCAAAGTAGCTCGCACGATAGTAATGCGCGAGAGCCAGCGGTTCACGAAACGCATCGTCTTCCTTGAGCGTGATTCTCCATTCTTCTATAGTGCGGTCCAGCCAGGTTCGAATGGCCCTCCTCGTCGATGTCACGATCTCTTCATCTTTCAGGTAACCGGCGCCAATCGAATCCCAATGAACCTTGTTTGAGGGTTCACGCAGTAGACGCTTGACTAAGTATTGGAACGACTTCTCCTTAGCTCCTTGTTTGTAGAACTCCCGTTCCACATCCGCCGCCGCGATGGGGTCTTGGTCGCAATTCTCCGCTAGCAACCGAGAGGTCAATTCGCCGATCGCTTTTACAATCGGGGTTTCGGTTGTGTATCCAGGCGCGGGCTCGCCTGAACTAGTCAGAACAAGCCGCTCGCCTAGCTCCAACTCCATGTCGTACCAGATCGAATGCACGCGCGGGAACAGCGTGCGATGCATAACGGCCGGATCGTCCTTGTCGATCTCCGGAGCAAGGTCTTCGGCCAACTTTATCCAATCCTGCAATCTCTCACCCCCGCGCGGCGGCACAGGTGTGGCGACGATCACCACCGGCATGTGGGCCGCCGGCTCGTATTTCTCTAGCGCGTTGAGTAGCACCGTCCGCATACCTGACAGGTTTTCGGCATTAAGGCGCACGCAACAAACCAGGCAATTCCCCAGATGAATCGTACTGGCATAGGCTGGGTCGGAAAGCCCAGTTCGAGAATCCACAAAGACGTACTGGAACTTTGTATTCAGCAAAGCTCGCAGTTCGCCGAAAAAGCTGGCAGCTTCCTTGGAACCGTCCCTCGCCTGGGCGTCTTCCGCCCGCCCCAGTTCGCCGCGGAAACAGTCGGCGATGTCAGCGAAGGAGTGCTGCCCCTCGGATCCCACACCGGCGGGCATGATCAGCAAATTGTCGGCCCCCGCCACAGGCCGTACGTACTGCGAATCGAGGTAATGTTCCCGTAACCAAGCGTAACTGCGACCGTTTTCCACATAGTCATTCAGCAGGCCCGCAAAACCGGTCAAATCCGCTACCTTCTTCGGCGGCAAATAGCGTTCAAGGCCGGGAGCTTCCAGGTCGAGGTCAATCGCGAGCACATTGTACTTTTTCCGCTTCGCGGCGATCGAGATCGCGCAATGCGCCGTGATGAACGTGCGTCCGACCCCTCCTTTATAGGAGTAAAACGCATAGATCATTGAAAAGACTCAACTTTGTTGGCCTCGCACAACTCATCTTCATAATTCTGTCGCTGCGGAATCCCCACTAGACCTTCATCGTACAGTTTGCCCCGCACATCGAACCCGAGATATGTCGACGTGTAACCGGCCAGCTTGCGTCGGCCCTCTAATTGTTTGCGATATTGGCCGAGCGCTCTCTCAAAATCCACGCCCGGGCAGGCGACCTCGGCATTTTCACGCAGCAACTCGACGTATTCGTCATGGCCGAGTTCACTTTCCGCCAGGGCCGCGACAATAATCGCAATGTTACATTGCTCGTCCGCCGCGAGCGCCGTCTGCGTCAGTTCGAGCGCCTTATCGTAGTGTCCCGCACAAACCTCCTCAAACGCTTGATGAGCATGCTCATCAGCCCAACTCATCAGATGCCCAACCACTTCGGCCTTGGGGCCGTAGTTGGGTTTGAAGTCCGGATCAATCCACAGCACGTGCCCGGGCTGGGCCGTGATCGGCGGCTCGACCCGCGTCGCGTGCTCGCGCTCGATCAGCAAATCAAGCTCCTGCGGTGTGACGATGTCCCCCGGCTCCAGCCCTGCTTCGCACACCAGATCGAGTGCTATCTGGTCGAGGTCCGTCGGCGGGCTGTCCGGCTTTGCACTCACATGGTAAATCGGCCGGACGACACGCGGCAGGAGGCTGGGTGTCAGTCGCTCCGCATAGGCGACAATAATCAGATCATGCACGCTAATTGGATTGTTTGTCACGCTGTTCTTCCAGATATTCTCGGACGTATGCTATGCCTCGCGATTTTAACACCGGCCACGCGTCGCCGCCGCGCGGCACCCTGAAGATTATTATATCGACACCCCCTTGTTTCCACTCGACCCGCTGTGCTTTCATCCACTCCTTCGTGGACACGGCATTTGGGACAAAAACTGCCGCCAAGTGTTGGTCGAGCGGTAATTGCCTATGAAACCGAACTTCAAAGGTCCACCGACGAACGTTTTTGTCGGATAAATCGATCGGTCCAGGTGCCTCCGGCGTTTTACCCTCGACATAGTCCCAAGGCGAAACATACAGCACGCGGATCGTCGCCTCAAGGTAGGTACGATAGCCCGGCACAGGGAGTTCATGCTGCCGCAGGAACGCTCGACGGCGAGTGGGCGTGTCCAGCGGGCGTGAATGCCTTACTAACCCGCCGCTGTCAAAGGGCGTGGCTACGGCATTAGTACCGTGTTCGCGTTCAAGATCGACACGAAAAAGAAAGCCGCAACTCGTCTTGGGGTAGCGGAACGGCGCTGCGAAAGTAAATATGTAATCCGCCGTGCCGAGTTCTATCTCAAGCGGCTCTTTGTCGTTTTCTACCAAGGGGCGTATCTTGCGACGAGCCAGTTCCACCCGGGACAGGAGCTCGTTTCCTGTGCAAATACGCGTGAAAACATCATCCGTGGTCGAATGGGAGAGCATTATCTCCCGCGCTATAACAGCACAGTCCGGATCCGGTCCGGCCTGTCGCTGCGCGCAGTTTG
Source organism: Phycisphaerae bacterium (assembly GCA_023128695.1). Taxonomy (GTDB): domain Bacteria; phylum Planctomycetota; class Phycisphaerae; order UBA1845; family Fen-1342; genus JAGMDK01. Next base: position 241 of record JAGMDK010000327.1, on the reverse strand, counting down.
GCACTTCCGCCACATATGCATCCAGCTCGGCTTGCATAGCGGTCATATTGTCATCCCGTGTCCTGACCTGACCAGCCATAGGAACCGATTCTAGTTGGACCGATATGGGTTAACGCGTACGCTGCCGACGTAAATCTCCACCAGCTTTGAAAACATACCCGCTTGTAAGCACGAAAGATAGACCCAGCCGCAAGTCCAAACAAGGCCCTGACTTAAACTGAAGTTCCGCTGTTAGACGACA
>JAGMDK010000326.1 GCA_023128695.1 Phycisphaerae bacterium | reverse complement strand
TGGTCAGCGTGATCCCCAGCACGCGGGCCCCGAGTTCCGCGTCGTCATAGAACAATTCGTAAAAGTCCCCCATGCGGAACAACAGAATCGCGTCCGGTGCTTGCTGCTTCTGCTCCCAATACTGGCGCATCGCCGGCGTGAGCCGCGCGTCGTTCGGCGGCGGCGCGTATTTCACCGGCGTTTTGGCAGGTTCAGTCGGCACAACCGAAATCTAGCCGACTCAACCGGCTCGGGGAAGAGGCTACAGAGAAGTGCAAGAGAAACCATTCCATACTGAAGCTATGCCGCACAATTGCAGCCGTGCCGCGTAATGCCGCACGCGTGCAAAAGCGCGGACCCTGCGCGATTGTGCAACGTCGCTCCCCCAGCCCGTCCAAGTGTCTGTTAAACAAGCGCTTGGAACAGGATGGGGCACCCTCAACAATAAGAGTCACATCCCGTATAGTAGTTTTACCACTTCCATTTGACTCTGGCCCTACGTGTGCTAAACTTACGATGTTATGGGTGGTCGTCTAACGGGGACGGCATTCTGCGTAACACACTTCATGCCATTGAGGAAAACGCGATGTTGAAGGTTTCCAGAAGTCGGATCCTCTTTCTCGTAGCCTTTGCTTTGGCTTGCGGCGCCTGCCGGGCGGAAGGTCCGCGGGCCCGGCCAGGGAAAAGCGGCGGTGACCAGCCGGCGAAAAAACCGCCGATCCTGATCTATTCCGACATGTCGCCGGGGGCCTATCTGCACGCCTCGACCTGGAAAATGGTTGGGGAGAGCACGGGCGAGGGCGCGGTGCTGACGACGGACCCGGCCGAGTTCACGACGCGTCTGGCGGGAGGCCGCTTCGATCCGATCATAGTGGCGGCGCGTTACACGGACGGCGAGCCGGCCTACGCCGCGGCGCTGCGCAATTACCTGGCCGCTCACCCGAGAGCGGATGTGTATCTATTCATCTGGCACGACAACGGCACGGAACCGCCTGCCGACAGCATTATGTCGGCGACGATGTCGATGTTCGTGTGGTTCCATGAGATGACGACGGTGTTCTATGCCAACGCGGTTTATGGACCGTCCACGACTTCCGACGATCGCAAACCGCATACGGTGCACGGCAGCTACCTGTGGCCGGATTTCGCGTCGATCGGGACCAAGGATCCAGAGATCCTAACCCAGCAAACGAAGCTGCACGCGGCTACGCAGGCGGGTGACGATTGTTATGAAAAATGCTACTTGAAATATTTGAATAGGATCTTAGACTGCTTTGAGCAGAACGATGAAGATGAAGATGAATGCCTTATCCTGTACGGGCCTAGCGAACAAAGTCCTGGTCATCCCAAGAAATTTGTCAAGTGTTTGTCCGATGCCAAAGACGACTTTGTGAATTGTGTTGAAAGAGCTGAACGCAAATTGAATTATTGCCTCGAGCTTTGCGAACGAGAGGAGCAAGGCGTGCAGTCGCCGAGCGAGTAGCACTGAGCACGGATTTACAGTTACAGGGTGGTTCACGTGGGTGCCCCCGTCTTTTCCGCTCCGCGTTTCGGTCGAACGTGAACAGGATGGGGGCACTCCCATGTCGGCGAGACCGCCGGACTCAGCGGGCATTGTTCGTCCGCGCCTGCTCGAAGAAAGCCATCATACGTTCGCTCAATTCACGCGGGTGCTCGTCGAGGATGCTCAGGTGTTCGGCGCGGGGGGCGAGCCAATACGATTTCGGTTCGCCGGCGGCGTCATATAGCTCCCGGGCCAGCTCGGGGAAGCACAACCGGTCGTTCTCCGCCGCGATCACCAGCAGCGCTCGCGGGGCAAGACGGTCCACGACATCGAGCGGATCGTGGCCCGACGAAATCGTCAGCGACGCCAACAGCTTGCTGAGCCAGTCAAAGTAGACCATGCCGCGCGCGTGCCGGGCGGCGATGCGGCGATAATTACTGAAGGTCGATTCGGCCACGACGCCGTTGACCTCGGGCCGCTCCGCCGCGACCACGATCGCCACGGCCCCGCCGAGCGATTGACCGTAGAAGAACAGCGGCAGGTGCTTCGCTTCCGGGCGCGAAAGGGCGAAATCGAGGGCGGCGTGACCGTCGAGGATCGTGCCGGCGCGAGTAATGTGACCCTCCGACTTGCCATACTCGCGGTAATCGAACATCAGGACGTGATAACCCGCCGCCGGCAGCCAGTGAACCAGGGCCACGTGGTTGGAGATATTGGCGGCGTTGCCGTGAAAGTGCACGACGGTGCCCTTCGGCTTACCGCGGGCCGGCAGGAACCAGCCGGAGAGCATCAGGCCATCCCGAGTTGGAAAGGTCACGTCCTCATAAGCGAGGCCGAACTCCTCGGGCTGAAAGTAGACCTTGGAGTTCGGGTAGTAAAACTGACCGTCGAAGCCCACGAATTTGAGATACCCAATCACAAAGAGAATAACAGCGATCCGCACCGACCATTTGAACCGCCGCCAGCGCTTCTTTCTTGATAAAACCCCGACTGAAGGGCCGCGTGCTTCAGCCCGCGCGGCGCCGCGCGAACGGGAGTCCGTGGTTTCTCGAAACTGATCATCGTCACCAAGCATCATAGCGCACTTGATGCTCATGGTATAGCAAACGGTCAATTTCTTCGCGGATTACGCGGTTTTTTCTATTGGATGGCCAATGGAGGGGTAGCCCACCACATCGTATGTGTTTTGAAATAAGTATGGTGTCCCCCGATTCCCCCCGATTCCCCCCGATTCCCCCGATTCCCCGATTCCCCCGATTCCCCCGATTCGTGTCCGTGTCGATTCCCAATTATAAGGCTCTTCCGCAGAATCTGTGGGTGGATTTTCTCAGGCATGGCTCCGGTGTCCGATGGCGTGCAGCAGGAGATGACCCTGAAAACGTGGGGGAAGCGTATTTCCCAATGACAGCCAGCACGGCCCAAACGGGAGCGAAAAACTGGGCGTCAGAACCAAACACGTGGTCCGGACACCGTAAGCATCGTAGCCAGCATGACTTGTGGCGATACGCGGGTGCCATTTCACCCACGAATTCTGCTCAGGAGGCTGAAATAAGTATGGTGTCCCCCGATTCACCCCCAGTATGGTGTCCCCCGATTCACCCCGATTCATTCCTATGGTGTCCCCCGATTCGGGGTGTCCCCCGATTCGGGTCCCCCGATTCGGCCAAATGAGTATGGTGTCCCCCGATTCTGCCCAAATGAGTATGGTGTCCCCCGATTCTGCCCCGATTCTGCCCCGATTCTTTGGTGTCCCCCGATTCTCCCCCGATTCGGCCCCCGATTCGGGTGTCCCCCGATTCGGTGGTGTCCCCCGATTCCCCCCGATTCCGGGTGGTGTCCCCCGATTCCGGGGATTGTACAGCCCTCGCGAGCCGTGCAACTTCAGGGTCAACTCCTGTGCAAGAACCGTGCGACGGCCCCGGTATCCTTCGGCTCGCCCGGTCCAGTAACAATTCGGGCTCGAAGTGACCGCCGTGAAGCCCCTCTGAGGCCCTGAATCGAGGCGGGTAAACCTCTGGGTAGGCCCTAACCGGGTTTGAGCCCACTGGTCTACTGGCATAGAATACTTCTTCACCATGACTGGCGGACTTCTACTATCCGAAAGGCAAAGCCATGGAACTTGAGGAGATTACGCCCCGTGCCCTTCGGTGCGGCATTGGGATTTGTCCGGCCCTGTTCAAGACCGACCGCGGATCAGTTCTTGTCGTGGGTCGACGCCTGAGTGAGGAGGAGGTTCAGCAAAACCTCGCCGGGCGGGTCGGCGGGGACGAATGGGTCGTCGAAGTTCCCCAATCGCTGCTCCACCAGCCACCGAAGGATGAAGCACGGAGTGCGACGCCATGAACCTCGTTAACGTAGTCGCTGGTGCCTGCACGCTCGCCATGTTCGCCTGGCTGGCAATTCGTCGTTTTCGCATGATCCACAGCCCCGCGGATTTCTTCCATAACGACCGCCTCAGCAGCAACGTCGTCAGCCTGACGGCTGCCAACCTCACACTTGGCAGCGGCGTTGCCTACCTCATCAGCGGTGGTTTCCAGCAGGGGGCGATTCTCTATCTCGCACCAGTCGGGCTCTTTGTTGGTTATTGGCTTCTCGCCAAGCTGCTTGGCCGGGGATTGGGGCGCGAGGTGGAGGAAGAGGGTAATTTCCTCGCCGGCGTGGACCGGGCCATTCGGGTACATACTGGACGCCGATCGTGGTTCGGCCCCGTCGTCGCATGGTCGCTGGTAGTTGCTTACCTACTCTTCATTGCCTTTGAGGTATATGCATCCTCGACGCTCATCGCTCCCCTCTTCTTTGATGGGCCAGGGGTCAGTTCCACCATCATATTGGCCTCGATCCTCTTCGGCGTGACACTCTTCTACGCCGTGACGGGGGGCATCCTTGGCGTATTTCGAACCGACAAGGCTCAGTTGACTGCCGCGATCCTTCTGGTTGTTGCGCTTCTTGCGACGGTTCTGGCGCCTATAAGCATCGATGGTGAGAAAACGGGCGTACCAGCTCGTGTTGTCACGTGGTCGGTGGCGCTGGCGGCCCTGAGCGCCACAATTGCTGCGGTGGCCACGCAGTTCTACAGCCTGCTGAACTGGGCTTCCGTGTCCCACGTCCAGGTACGTGATCAGCAGAGCCTTCTCATAAAAGTCGGCCTTCTGTCGGCGATCCTCCTCGCCATGATCCTAACCGTGGGCGTACTTCTCCCGTCGCCGCCTGACGGTCTTTCGCCGGTACAGTACGTCCTGCAGCGCTTCAATGCTCTGGTCGATCAACTCGGTCAGATTGGCTTTGTTTTGTCGATCGTGCTCGTAGTCGGGGCTCTCTCGATTATGGTTTCCACGGTCGACTCCCTTCTGCTGGCCATCGTAATGTTCATCTATGACATGTCGGGGCGTTCGTCCAAGGCAACCGAGCCCGGGCCGGCGGAGCTCCGGCGAATCCGTGTGCTCGCCATTGCTTGTCTCTCGATCAGTTTCGCCGCCATGTTGGCCTTCCAGATAATTCAGACAAACATCTTCTATCTTCTACTGTCAATCGCCGGAATGATGGTAGTGTTCGCCCCAATGCTTGCACTGACTGCTTATCTAAGCCGCGATACTCAACGCCTCGTCGTTTTCAGTCGCGGTGTGGTGTGTGTTTATCTAGCCCTCTATGCCATGGCTTTCGCGTTCAGTATTTGGGCTGCGTTGAGATATCCCGCGCTGGCAGCATGGACAGGCACAATTGCATTTGCAGTTTCGCTTACCTGGAGTGCTATCGTTCTGCATCTTGCGAACAGGTTTTCCGAAAGGGCTTCTCGATGAGATTTAGCTGGCCGTTGGAAACACGTTTTGTTTCGGAACTCGCGTTCTCCCCTGGTAAGGAATGGCAGCTTGAGTCATATGAAACAAATTGCTTTCCGGCACCCAGGGATCAAAGCAAAAGCGAAATCGAGCGTTTGGTTGATTACCTAGATGGGTTGACCAAGGCAGGTGGTAAGAAGCACGCTCCGTTATCGAGTTCATCCTGTCGTTGGGTTTGTGACGGCAAAGGTCCCCGGCCTGCTGAACCCGTGGCGAACGTCATCCTTGAGCAGTTCGTTAGCGATCCATTGCTGAAGGAAATCGTGGTGCTATGTACCGTTGTCGATTCATACACGACGATGGATATCCAGGGTTTGCGGTCAGGAGTTCCTTCTTGGACGTACTATGGGGATCCCGACCAACAACCGCTCTGGGCAGGAGTAGCTGGCGAAATCGCGCTTCTCTTTCCGGAACTCTTCTCGTTTTGCAGGAACGAAACAACGGCCGAAGAAAGCAAGAATAAGAACGGTGCGTACCAGCGGGGGTTGATTCTCCCGGCGCAGAATACGTGGAAATACGTTGTCGATGAACTGAGAAATAATCTCAAGTATCATCGGCAGAGCAAAACGTACAGTGTTGAAAAACTTGACTTCGACCGCGTCAATCACTCAATCAAGGTGAAGTTGCGCGGCCACGTATCCATCGCTCCATATCCGAGGGGTCGCCTGTGCCGATGCATTCCGATTCCGGGCAAGCCTCCGAAGCCAGAGCGACGTCCCAAGGAGCCGACGTCCGTTCGCTCGCCGGAGGTCGTTCTCGCGAATCGTCTCGTTGAAGAGGATATGCGCGTAATCTCGCAAATATGGCAGGATCGGTCTGCCAAGACCGTGCTGGTCTGCGGTCCGCCCGGATCGGGAAAGGAGAACTATGCGAAGTCCCTCCCGTTCGGGGCTGGACGTAAGCGGGATGCAATTCAGACGATTTCGCTCGCCGAGAGCGAGGATGATGTTACACGACAGCGACTTTTTGGGCGGAAGAGGGAGGACGGGACTATTGCTCTTGGCCTGATACATAAGGCAGGCCAGTCTGCGATCTTTGTGGATGAAGCCCACTATCCGGAGAAGAAGCCTGGTATGCGAGCCGCCCTGCTGCGCGTGCTGGAGACTGGCGAGTACTATCCATGCGGCTCAGATGAGACCGAGAAAGTCAATGCAGCAGAGAGCTTGGTCGATGTACTTTGGGTGTTCGCGAGCAGCCGCGATGTGTCGGGGCCGCGGTCGATCGGTCTTGTTCCACCTCGCGATTTCTGGACACGCATGACGAATCTCGTACAGATCCACCATCCACTGAATGCCGCGCAGTTACGCATACAGCTAACCGGAGAGTCGAGCCCGAAAAAGCTACATGACCTTACATGGTGGGTTTGCAGGCAGCAGAAGGAAGCTCTGTCACGGCTGTTCAAGTTCTTCTGGATCGGCCGGCTTGAGGAGTTCTATAATCAGGAGATCTACTGGATTCCTTCAGCGGAAGAGTATGAGCCAGCCAATACGGAGAATAAGGGGGCGGCAGCACTTCTGGTTGACGCGAAACTGAGACACCTTCTCGAGGAGAAAGCACTTGATCGCATCAGCCGGGCGTTTGGAAAGCACGTATTCGATGAGATCGGCTCACCATCGTTACATACCATTAGCATCAGGGGAATCCGGTCGATGGCTGGGCAACTGCTTTCACACGCTATTCGAGCGATTGACAATTCCGAGGATTCCCCGTGGGAGCTGCTTGTCAAGAGACAGTTCGACGAAGTTCTCACGGATATTCGGCAGGTCGCGACGCTGTCGTCGTGATGCGTGAACCCGCGAAGAGAAGCCGAGCGTTGTAGTGGATACAGATGAACTGGTGGTCTCGACATATTGGGTCGCGCGTTGTGAACCGGCGCATGTACTCCAACAAGCTCGCGGGGCTTCGGAGTGAATGGTTGTCTCATGTTAACGCGGCGCCCATCCTTGAAGTCGGCGCAGGGTCTGGTGCGAATCTTTCACATTACCCGGGATGGTTAACGGACATTGACATCGCCGAACCAGACGAGGCAATGTTTCGACGGGCTGCTCGACGCGCGGACAAATCAAAGCATCGACTTCGTAGCGTGCCGTTGCACAGGAGCATGTTGTCTCAGACCCCGCCGGGAACCTACGGCACCGTCGTGACGACATTCGTGCTGTGCTCGGTGCGGGATCCCGCGGCGCTTCTGCGTGAAATCAGTCGCGTGCTGAAGTCCGGTGGGCGGTACATTTTGATCGAACACGGGGCATCACCAGAGGAGCACATCCACCGTTGGCAAACACGGTTGAGTTCTTTCCACCGCAGACTGTTCGGCTGTTCTTTGTGCGTGAGCATTCCGACGCTTTTGGACAAAACTCCCTTGCATGTTGAGCAATATTGGGAAGGCTATCTCAACGGGCTACCACGCATCGGGGGTTACGTGTACTGCGCCGTACTGGTGCAAGAATAAGCACGCGCTGCCGCAGAGCGGTAAAGCAATCGCAAATGTGCGGCGTCGCGTCACCGCGGTGACGTTCCGCTAAGATTCTGACTCCAGCGAGGGGAATCGGGGCGGGAATCGGGGGACAGCAGGAATCGGGGGACCAGAATCGGAATCGGGGGACGAATCGCGAATCGGCGAATCGGGGGACAGCATACCTATTCGAATCGGGGGATGAATCGGAATCGGGGGACAGCATACCTATTTACTGACCCCTGAACCCTAAACCCTGAACCCTTACTAGTAGGATTCGTATGTTTAGCACTAACTAGGAGTAGGTGTGTTGCTCTTTGAAGCGTCGAGAAACCCTTGCAGCTTCCGGGACCGCACCGGGTGCTGGAGCTTGCGAATCGCCTTGGCTTCGACCTGGCGGACACGCTCGCGGGTCACCTTGAAGATCTTGCCGACCTCTTCGAGCGTGTAGGTATACCCGTCGCCGATGCCGTAGCGCAGCTTGATGATCTCGCGCTCGCGGTAGGTCAGCGTCTTGAGCACCGCCTCGATGCGGTCCTTGAGCATGTCGCTGCTGGCGCTGAAGACCGGCGACTCGGCCTTCTCGTCCTCGATGAAGTCGCCGAAGTACGAATCCTCGCTCTCGCCGACCGGGCGATCGAGCGAGATCGGGTGCCGGCTGATCTTCATCACGCGGCGGGCTTCGGAAACCGGCATCTCGGCGGCCCGCGCGATCTCCTCGATCGTCGGCTCGCGTTTGAGCCTCTGGAGCAGGTTCTTGCTGATGTTGCGCAACTTGCTCATCGTCTCGATCATGTGCACCGGGATGCGGATCGTGCGGGCATGGTCGGCGATCGCCCGCGTGATGGCCTGCCGAATCCACCACGTGGCGTAGGTGCTGAACTTGTAGCCGCGGCGGTACTCGTACTTATCCACGGCTCGCATCAGGCCGGTGTTGCCCTCCTGAATAATGTCCAGGAAGCTCAGGCCCCGGTTGCGGTACTTCTTGGCGATTGAGACCACCAGCCGCAGGTTTCCGCCGGCCAGCTTCCGCTTGGCTTCCTCGTATTCGCCGAAAACCTTGCGGGACTCGTTGACGCGGTGGCGGAGTTCTTCCGGCGTTTCCGTGGTCAGGTCGATCAGGCCGTTGAGCTCCTCTTTCATCGCGTACACGTCATCAGGTTCGAGCGAATCCGCGCGCTTGAGCTCTTCGTGGAGCGATTCCATCTTGCGGACCATGGAACCGATCCTTCGCATCATCGGGATGATACGGCTGGTGCGGAGCGAGAGCTCCTCAAGCAACGTGACGGCCCGCCGGCGGCGCTGAATCATCCGCTGCGAGGCGGCTTTCCGGGCCGCGGCGGGCGAGCGGTGATCGCGGACCAGATTCCAGTCCGCCCGGTTTAGCTCCATCAGCTTGCGCACGGTGGCCAGATTCGCCGGCAGACGCTGGATAATGGTACTCTTGGCCATGCCCTCGGTGGTCGAGATTTTCATGGTCCGGTCGAAGGGCATACGCCCGCCAGCGACCGCCAGCATGATCTCAACCGCCTGCTGGATGCACGAGTCGTTTTCGAGAATGCGGCGGCGGAAGGCCATGCGGGTCAGCTCGATCTTCTTCGCCAGCGCGATCTCCTGCTCGCGCGTCAAGAGCGGGATTTCACCCATCTGCGTCAGGTACATCCGGACCGGGTCGTCCACCCGGCGGGTCGCGGTGTCGGTGAGGTCGACCTCGCTGACCTCGTCAAGGCTGTCGCCGCCCTCGAGCGTCACCCCCGGCTTGCGGGAGGACTCTCGCATCTTCTCCGCCTCGATCTCATCGATCATCTGGATCCCGTTTTGCTCGATGCGGTTGAGCACGCTTTCGAGCTTTTCGGGAGAGATGGCCTCGTCGGGAAGCGTTTCGTTCAGCTCTTCCCAGGTGAGATACTTGCGGCGTTTACCCTTCTCGATCAGCTCGTTGACGCTTTGTTCGATCGGGTCAATGTCAGGCTGTACCGCGGCCATTCATTGTCTCCCACAAATGGTGCTATGCCGAGGAGGTCGCACTCCGTCGGCTCTCTACTGGGAGGGCCGAGTGCTGCTCGCGGAAATCTTCGTGCAGCAAGCGGAATACGTCCTCATCGTCTCCGCCGGACTGACGCAAATCCTCCTGGAGGCCGTCGACGCGCAGTACGCTCAGTTCGGACGCGAGCGTCTCGCGGGCAGCGGCAAAGTCCTCGGCCAGTGCGGTGACGCCCGCCGCCCGGGCACGAGCCCGGCTCACCAATTCACACACGGCGCCGTCATCGCAGCGCGAGACGACCTCTCCAATGGAGTATTCACCCACATCTTTGTGGACTTCAAGCAAAATCCCATAAAGCCGCTGCCAAGTCTCAGAATATTGGGCGGCCCGGGCCATCGTCTCGTCTACCCACTGCCAACAACTTGCATCGAGTACGAGCAGTCCAAAAACCGTTTCGCTCGCCGTGACCAGCCCGGCCGGCAACCCGCGGATCGAGGTCTCGTAGGCGGAGCAACCGCCCTGCTCGTCCGCCCGGGCGGCAACTCCTCGGCGAAGAGAGCGGCGGGCACCCGCCAGCAGATCAAACACCTCCTCGGGAGGCACGCCGAGGACTTCGCTCAAACGTCCGATCAGGAGGTTTTGCTGGAGCGGATCCACACCGCCCGCCAAGGTAGCCCCCGCCACGAACTGCAAATACTCCTCAGTCGCCACGCGCTTGGCTTGCCGGCCGCCTTGGCCAAAAGCGCTAAGTGTCCGCGACCACTTGAATTCTAGCGCGTCTATAGCGCCGTTCAAGTAGTTCTGGAAGCCCGTCGCACCCGACCCGAGAACGCAATCCGCCGGATCCTGGCCGGTCTCCAACAAGACCACCCGGACCTCGGCCTGGGTCCGGAGCGCGACCTCGACCGCACGGTTGGCGGCCCCGATGCCGGCCTGGTCGCCGTCAAAACACAGATACAGCGTGTCGGCCCGCGGCCTCAGCAGCTTGGCATGAGCGTCCGTCAGCGCCGTTCCGAGCGTCGCGACCACATTCTCGAACCCGTACTTGCTCAGCATGACCGCGTCCAGGTAGCCTTCAACTACGATCACCGCGCGCTGTGCATCGATGGCGCGGCGAGCTAGATCAAACCCGTAGAGGACTCGTGACTTGCTGAAGAGCACGGTCTCCGGCGAGTTGAGGTATTTGGCCGGATCGTCGCCGAGGGTTCGGCCGCCGAAGGCGATTGGTCGGCCTTGCACATCGCTGATGGGGAAGATCAACCGGTTCCGGAAACGGTCGTAAGTATTTCCTTTTTCACTGGTTATGACAAGGCCGGCTTGCTGGAGGACTTCGTCTCGGAGACCGGTTCGCCGAGCGGCGGTGAGCAGATGCCGCCAATCATCGGGGGCAAAGCCGAGGCCGTGTCGCTCGATTGACTCGGGCGTCAGGCCGCGCCCGAGCGCATACTCCTGGGCTGCCCGACCGGCAGGGCTGGAGCGGAGGTTCTCCTGAAAATGCCGCCGGGCCCAGACCACGGCGGCCTGAAGCTCGGCGCGTATCTCGTTTGCCCGCTGATCCGCCGGCGAAGAACGCATTTCAATCCCGGCCCGGCGGGCGAGGGCTGCGAGCGCTTCCTTGAAATCCACCCGCTCATACATTTCGACAAAGCGGATGACGTCGCCGCCGGCACCGCAGGACCAGCATTTAAAAATCTGTTTTTGTGGGCTGACGGACATGGATGGCTTATGGTCGGCGTGGAATGGGCACAGACCGATGAAGTCCTTCCCTTTCCGCGTCAATGCCACTCGCTCGCCGATCACCTCGACGATGTCGGCAGCCTCTAAGACTTTGTCTTTAAGAGAGTTATCCATATAACCCAAATAGATTCAGCGGGGTTTGCGTCGCTACCCAACCTACACCGCCAAGCGAACCGCCCGCTGTCAGGGCAATGTTCACGTGAATTCAGTAAGTATAGCCGATGATTGCCCCGCGGTCAATTTTTGAGACAAGTGACAGGGTTTTAACATGATGTCCACAAGGTGATTACAACACAGCCGACGCGGCCGTGAACGATTCCGGCCCCACGGCTTCTCCAAAGGGCGAGGACAGGCGTTACTGATCATCCCGGGCCCCCCAGACTGTTTCCCGGAGTGCCAACATGTCGGCCCGAGACGGTTCTGCCTCCAGGACGGTCTCGATGAAGGCCAAGGCGCGCTCGTACTCCTGTGCCGCAAGCAGAGCATAAACCAAGTTGCGCTGAGCGTCGGCGTAATCAGGCTGGTAATGCAGCGCTCGCTCATACGCGGCGGCGGCCTCGCTGGGACGACCCGCCATAAGGTAAGTGTTGCCAAGATTCAAATGAGCTTGGGGATACTGCGGGGACAGCAAAAGAACCTGCTGGAACAACTGGAAAGCCTCTGTGAAGTGTCCCTGTCGGGCATAGGCGGTAGCCAGACAATTGAGCGAGACATAGTCCTCGGGGTCGATGTCCACGGCGCGGCGATACTGTTCTGCGGCTTCCTCGAACCGGTCTTTCCCCATCAGCGCGTCCCCGAGGCCGCGATATGTACGGGCGTGCCGAGGATCACCGGCACGGGCATGCTCGAAGTGTGCCAAGGCCTCGTCAAAGCGGCCGATATCCAGCAAAATGCTGCCCATCGTCAAATGGACATCGACATTATCGGGCGACAAATCCATCGCTTTTCGCAACTCGGACAGGGCATCGTCGTAACGTCCCTGATCAGCGAGCGCCACGGCGTGATTCCGATATGAAAATGAATACGGACGACGTTCAAAATCGGGGAATAGGTTGACGGCGACCGCCACGGGGATGAGCGTAACGCCGGCCGCAAGCAGCAAGCGGAGTTGGCGCCGCCGCAGTAGTACTCTGTCAACGTTGCGTTGATGGGTGGCACGGCCGTGTCGGCCGTGGATGCCTGCGACTTGTACACGGCTGACACAGCCGTGCC
>JAGMDK010000325.1 GCA_023128695.1 Phycisphaerae bacterium | reverse complement strand
GAGCCTCGCCCTCCCGCTGAGCCTCGCCCTCCCGTTGAGCCTCGCCATCCCGTTGAGCCTCGCCCTCCCACTACATTCCCAATGCTGGCCGCGGACAGCGTCATGCCGCCGGTCAGGGATAGGCCACGCTGCTTTCGAACACGATGTAGCCGACCTGTTCGGTAGTGTGGCTGCGTTCTTTATCACGGATTTGATCTTCGTCGATGGCGAGGAAGAGGATCTTTCTGGTTGCCAGCGTGGCACCGTGGATCTGGGCCCAGCCCCCGTTGCTGCCGTCGAGGCCGGCCGTGGCGACCAGAGCCACCTGTGGGGCTGAGGAGAAGCGTTTCTTGAACCAATAGGGATATGGAGGCCAGCCCTGCACGCCGCGGATAGTGTCCGGACCCAGAGCCGCCTCGAACTCGACCCCGGCGATGGTGCCATGTGCCTTTTCAAAGACAATGAAGCCCACGGTTTCATCCGCCCGCGTTCTGTCGTTGTCTTCGCAGACGCTTTTGCCGGTCCGCAGATGTTTTGATGAGGGCGGGTTCCCCCGGTATTTGCCGTAGCACCAGAAGACGGACCAGTCCGGATCGTTCTCGGTCATGACCTGGCCGACGACGACAGGGTTCTTGTAGTCCTGGCCGTAGCTTTGTTTCTCGCCTTTCCATCTCCAGGCATGGTCAGTGACAGTTGAAGTATAGGTCTGGGCTTCGCATTTGAGGTCGCCGATTGTCCAGACGCCCTCTTCCATGACTAGATAACAGACCTTCTCGGGCTTCACCGGCTTATCGGAGGGATTCTGGAGGCGGACCATGAAGCTGTTGTTGGTCACGCCGCTGACGCGCGGTACGACCGGTACGCTGTTATTCCGATATTGGACGGAACAGACGACCACCGGGCGGACGTATTTATTGCGCAGGGTGACGGTGGTGCGTGTGCCGCCCACGACTGTGAAGCCGGTCTCGAACTGCCCCCCGCCGAGCACCATCGGCATGTGTGCCCAGCGATCGTAGTAAGCGCCGCCGGAAGTGCCCCGGCTCTTCAGCCGCACGGTATCGTCGCCGGGCCAGACATCCGCGTGGAACGCGGCCCCCGCCAGGTCGCCCTGGATTTGGAAGAGCGGGTCTGCTTCAAAGGAGGTGTCGCCCTCGTACACCACACGCGCCAGGGCGGCCTTGAGATCGGCGTCGTTGCTCACTTCCCACAGCGTGAGCTGGGTCGCGGCCAGCGCGGCGGCTTCCGCGCGCAGCCGGTGCACCTCCGCTTCCGCGGTCGAGAGCCGCACGGTGTGCACACTTATCAGCAACGCCGCAAACGCGGCCACAACCAGCAGGATGGCGACCGCGGAGATCAGCGCGGCGGCGTTTCGGCGGTGGCGGCGTCGCGGTCGATTCACTTCCAACTCCCCAGCGACAGCGTGAGGCTCCGTTCGTAGTCTTTACGCCGATATTTCTTGGAGGTGTCCGGCCGCGGGAGCTCGATCAAGCCGGCGGAGAAGGCGCGGTCCGGGGCCAGCACCAGGCCGCCGAAAGGCAAGCCGCTGGCCGGGTCGGTCCAGTTGCACCGTATCGCCAGCACCTGGTCGAGTTGTCCTGAGGAGGCGGACGATTTCCACTTCCCGTCGTTCAAGCAGTATTGAAACGAAAAGGCTTTCACGGGCTCAGCGAGCGTGGACCGGGCCCCCTTCTTCCGCTTTTGCACGAGGCGGCCGGCTTTGGCGCGCAGCTCCCAGTCGCCCACCTTGAGCTGCTTGGCCCGCGCGGTTTGGAGGAGCGCGGTGTTGGGGGGTGGATCGGCGTCACGCCAGATGGCCGCGGAGAGCTGCTCGGCCCGAACCGTCGCCGTGGCCTGTCTGGTCTGCGTCTGGAGGTCCAATTCGGCCTCTTGGAACGCGACCATGGCCTGGATGAGCGGGACGATCGCCGCCGTGAAGATTATTCCGGTCAAGGCGATCGCCAGCACCATTTCCACCAAAGACGCTCTCATGGTTCGGGCTCAGTTAATCCGGTCCCTTTGCGCCGGGTACGTTTGTCACGAACGACTCGATCACCAACGAGTGTTGGGCCGGGCCGGTCACCGTGATTCGGAAGCGTTTGATGCCGGAACCCGCTTGCGGAGAGACGTAATCCGCCGGGCTGACTTCGCGGACCTCCGTCTGACGCTGGTAGCCCTCCAGGGCCCGCGGGGCGGTTTCGTCGGGGTAGGCGGCGGCGGTGATATAGTCGTAGCTGCGGGTCGGGTTCGCGTGATCGGTGAAGATCTCCCACATCCGCTCGGAGGCCAGTTGGACCAGGTTTTGTTGAATCAGGACCGCTTCCTGCTGACGCACGCCGTTGGCGATCTGAAACAGCAGCGGCGGCGCGGCCAGCCCGACGATCACAATCGCCACAACCACTTCGACCAGCGACAGCCCGCGTTGTTTCCTCATGGCCAGCGCACCTCACAGAGGCCGGAGCCGGCGCGGAGCGTCAGCCGGGCCCCGCTGCTGAACGTCAACTCCACGTCTTTCTTCAGGGGTTTTCCCGAGGAATTGACCAATACGCCCTCGGAGCCGAAACCGATGGTCGGCGGGTCCAGGCCCGAGACGGAGTTGATGCGCAGATCGCGTGAGAGCTCCGACAGAGTGACCTGCCAGGATTCCTTGGTCAGCGGGTGATCTATGACGCTCGCGACGATCGCTGCGCTGCTCGGGACGGCCTCCTGTTGAATCTCGTAAGTCATCTTGTCCAGATCGATGACACACAGCGTGCGGCGGGCGGACAGCAGAGCCACGTCGCGGGCGTACGCGAGGTCGGCTTGGATCCGGCGCACGGCGGCCGAGGCGCGCCAGCTATCAAGGCCCCGCAACCCGCTGACCGCGCCGGCGGCCAGAATCATCGTCAGCGTGATGACCAGCACCAGCTCAACCAGCGTGAAACCACGCTTAGCAGTCTCACTTTGGAGAAGAGCCGCGGGCTGAAGAGCGTAGGAACGTGGGAACGTGGGAACGTGACAAGGTGATAAGGCCGCAATAGGTCGCGAACGACCGCGCGGGCTGAAGCCCGCGGCTCTTCGGGGTTCTCGCGTCTCTCCGCGCGGGCTCTTGCGCTTCACGACGTCACTCCCGAGGGTTCAGCCTGTACCGGGGCCACGCGTTCGATCGCACTACGAACAACTTCCGGCGTAACTTGCGGTGCGAGGTTCAGATAGGCCGCGTGTAACGAGAGATGAGCCACCCGGTTGATCAAGCGCGGCACGCCGCCGGACCATTCCGCGATCAGGGCCGCCGCTTCGGGCAGGAAGATGTCCTGGTGACAATCGCTCTCCGCGGGCGGCCCCGCGGCCACGCGCAGGCGATGAGCGAGATACGCCGGCACTTGGGCGGGCAACAGCGGCCACACCTCCGCGGTCGCGAACAGGCGTTGCACCAGCCAGGCGGGCCAGTTCTCCTCCGGCCGCACGTTTCCCCCGCTCAGAAGCACGCTCAGCCGGCCGCCTTCGAGATCGAGGTTCAGCAGCCAGCGCAGCTCCGTGTACATTTCCAGCCCGGCGTCGGCGGGCCAGTCGTCGAGCATCAGAACGATCATCATGCCGTTCCGGGCGCTCTCCATTCCGTGCCGCCAGAGCGCGTCCATTGCGGCCGCCGGGTCTTGTACCAGGGCGTGAGTGAGGTGATACGCGACACGCCGGAGGAGTCCAACTTGTGAGCAGGCCACTTCCGGTACGAAGGCCACGTTGTATTGTTCGCGGGGCAGTTCCCGCCGCAGGGCACGCAGCAGGATGGTCTTGCCGCAGCCCGTCGCTCCGCGCAGCAAGACCGGCTCGCCGCTATCGCGGGCGGCGTAACTGATGGCGGCCCGGGCCTGCTCGTGTTGCTCGGTCGCAAAGAGGAAGCGCGAGTCGGGTTGGGCCTCAAAGGGCGGCAGTTCGAGAGACCAATGTTCGAGGTACACGGTTGCACTCCGTATAGCTGTCAGCAATCAGCTTTCAGCGGTCAGCTTTCAAATTCTCGAATCCTATACTCCTTGCATCCTAGGCTCTGTCCCGAATGTAGCGTCCGGGCTCCGTCCCGGACGTAGGATGCGGAAAAACGCTTACCTACGACTACGTCCGGGACGGAGCCCGGACGCT
>JAGMDK010000324.1 GCA_023128695.1 Phycisphaerae bacterium | reverse complement strand
CATTACTTTTGCGACAGAGCCTAGAATCCTTTGATCCTCGCATCCTCGAATCCTTTCTCTATTTGAGCATCAGGGAGTTTACCTCCCACATGGGCAGGAAGATGGCCAGCGCCACGAACAGGACCAGCATACTGACCATCATCGTAAGCATGGGTTCGAGCGCGGTGGTCATCCGCCGAATCTTGACGCGCAGCTCCTCTTCAAAGTGGTCGGCCGCCGCCGCGAGCGTTTCCTCAAGTCGCCCGGTCTGCTCGCCGACGGCGATCATCTGCTCGACCAGGTCGGGCAGGATCTGCGTGCCGGTCACCGCCTCCGTGATCGTTTTGCCGGTCGCCAGTTCACGCCGGACGTTGGAACTGAGTTTCTTCACGGGTCCGGTCATGATCATCTCGGTCACGACCTTGAAGGTCTCGAGCAGCGGGAGGCCTGCGCGTTGCAGCAGGGCGATCATGCGCGAGAACTGCACCACCGTGGCGAGATGGAATATCTGGCCGAAGATGGGCAGGCGGTTGGCGAGATGCCCGAGCCCGGCCCGCACCCGCGGCAGGGGGCTGAGCAGCCAAGTCGCAATGGCCAGAGCCAGGGCCGCTCCGGCCAGTTCCCAGCCGTGGCCGGTGACGACACCGCTGGTGCTCAGCAGGATACGTGTGGGCCACGGCAAGGCCGTCCCGCCGGAGGCGAACACCGACTCAAACTGCGGCACCACCCAGATCAGCATGACGATACACGCGCCGATCAGGGCCAGGACGACAATTGCCGGGTAAGTCAAGGCATCGATGATTTCTCGGCGTAGCGTTGCGCGGCGTTCGTAGTACGCGATCAGCTCGGTGAGTGCCTCGGTGTGGACGCCGGCGGCCTCACCCGCCCGGATTGTACCGACGTAGAAGGGGTCGAACGTACGGGGGTGGGCGGCGAGCGCTTCTGAAAGGGTCTTGCCACGCTGAATGTCCGCCGCGAGGCGATCGAGTAAGTGCTGATAATTCCCCTTGGCCCGCTGGCGAAGCAACGCGATCGTCGAGAGAACGGTGATGCCGCTGGCCAGCATCACCCTCAGTTGCCGCGTGAAACCGAGCAGCTCGCGCAGGCGCAGCCGGATTCTTGTAGTGCCGTCCGAGCCAACCCGGGCGACGTCGCGTTCCGACTTCGCCGGCCGCATGGTCAGCGGGGTCAGGGCTTGTCGTTCGAGCGCGCGGGCCGCGTCGGCCTCGGTGGCACCGTCGATGTGCCCGTCGCTGACCTTTCCGCTCGGGTCGGCAGCCTGGTAGACGAAACTGGGCATCAGTTACCCTCGGAAGAATGCACCTCGCCGATGCCGGCCGTCGCGGTCCGCAACCGGTCACCAGACGGCCGCAGCCAGCGTTGGAGCAGGTTTTCATAAGCGTCGATATTGAAGCCTGTCCTCGGACCGGGCTTGCTCCGGCTGAGCCCACTCGCGGGAGTGGCCGGTCGGGACGTTTCCGCGGGCTCTTCTGACGCCGCGAAATCGGCTCCGATCTCGATGCGGCCGGTCACGCGCAACAGTTCCTGAACAGTGGTCAGTCCCTGGCGGACCTTGACCAAGCCGTCTTCGCACAAGAGCCGCATGCCGTTCTGACGCGCCAGGGCCACGAGAGCACGTTCATCGATGCCGGCGTTGATGTTCCGGCGCAGGTCGTCCGAGATGACCAACAACTCGAAGATGCCCACGCGGCCTTCGTAGCCGGTATTCCCACAGCGTTTGCACCCCATCGCCTGGAACAGCTTGCCGCCTTCCAGGGCGGCGACCACGTCAGGTGAGAGCAATTCCAGGGTGGCCGCGAGATCGTCCACCGGGCGGACACAGTGCTGGCAGACGCGGCGGCAGAGGCGTTGCGCCAGGACTCCGACCAACGCGGAGGTGACCAGGAAGTCCGGCACGCCCATGTCAAGCAGACGGGCCGGGACGGCGGCGGCACTGTTGGTGTGCAGCGTGCTGAGCATCAGGTGCCCGGTCAGAGCGGCCTGTAATGCCGTCTCGGCCGTCTCGCGGTCGCGAATTTCGCCGATCATGATGATGTCCGGGTCTTGCCGGAGAATGGCCCGCAGGCCGGTTCTGAACGTCAGGCCGGCCTTCGGATTGACGGCCACCTGGCGCATCTGCGGCAAGCGGATTTCGACCGGATCCTCTAGCGTTATGATGCTCTGGCGAACGCGGTCAAGCCGGGCGATGGCCGAGTACAGCGTGGTCGTCTTGCCGCTGCCGGTCGGGCCGGTGACCAACAGCATCCCGTGCGGCAGGTGGATGAGGCGATCGAAAGCCGCGCGGGTCCGCGCGTCCATGCCCAGGTCTTCCAACGACAGCAGATGACCGGCTCCGTGCAACAGCCGCAGGACGACTGCTTCGCCGTTGGCCGACGGCAACGTGGAGACGCGAATATCGAGTTCCTGGCGCTCGACGGCAAGCTTGAAGTGCCCGTCCTGCGGCTTCCGCGTCTCGGCAATGTCCATGTGGGCGAGCACCTTGATGCGCGAGACGATGGCCGGCAGGAGATCCTTGGGCGGCGCGGGGACCTCGCGCAGCATGCCGTCGATCCGGAAGCGGACCCGCAGGCTTTGCTCCTCGGCATCGATGTGCACGTCGCTGGCCTGACTGCCCACGGCCTGGTCCAGCAGGACATTGACCAGCTTGACCGCGGGAGCGTCGGCAACGTCCTTGAGAATCTCTTCCCAGGCAACCGCCTCGGCGCTCCTGGCGGCGGCCTGGCCGTGAAATCCGCCGTAAGCCCACTCGATCAGGTTCCGCATTTCGCGCGGGCTGACCAGACATTGGTCGACCTCACAGCTTGTATGGAGACGGATTTGATCGAGGGTCGGTAGTTCCAACGGCCACACCACTGCCAACGTGATGATGCGGTCCAGCACGAAGAGCGGGAAAACGTTCAGGGTCCGCGCCAGTTCCTCAGTGATCAGAACCTTGTTTTCCAGGTGAACACGAAAATCTCCCGGCTCAACGAAAGGAAGCCCATGATCTTCTGCTTGGACTAAGGCCAAGTCACGCTGACCGACGTACCCGTGATCAACCAGCCATGAGCCGGCCCGCCGCGCATCATCCTCGGCTTCGCGCAGCGCGGTCCGGAACATGTCGGCGTTGACCAGACCGGCGTCCTCCAGGAGCACCATCCACCCCGGCAGGTCAGTCGTGCTCATGCTTCCTCCCCTTCCTGCTCCGCGGCTCGCAAGGCCCGCACGGTTTCACTGTCGTCATCCTCAAACCGCAGACCAACGCCGTACCGCGGTTCGCGATCGACCATCTGGATTATCATCACGCGGGCGTGCACCTGGCCTGCCGGGAGTTCGGTCCCCCTCGGCATCTCGATTTCCACCTCCGTCGCCCGGGGCAGGTACGTCGGGACGACCACGTAGGCACCCCCGCCGCTGACATTCGTCATCCGCCCCGAGATGGTCGTCCCGCTCATCGGCGAGACCTGCCCGCGGCAGCCCTCACAGATCGCCAATTCGACCCGGATATCGACCGAACGGCGTCGATATTGCCTGCGATGAGTAATGTGTAGTGCCATATCATACCGGGCAGAGCGCGGGCTTAGTGCTCCGTCAGCGTTGCGTTGATGGGTGGCACGGCCGTGTCGGCCGTGAATACCTGCGGCTTGTACACGGCTGACACAGCCGTGCCACCCATCAAGCGATGCGTGACAGAGCACCGGGCCGCCTCAAAGACGGTCCCTTTCGATTTATCGCGTAAGTCGGGCGGAGCGCTTAGACAGAAAAGGGGACATTCTGATTTTCGGCCGTAGAACTACCGCGCCCCCCCGCTTCAGCCTTGTTATTACCCACATTTTCTGAGTTGTATGTAGCGGCCGGGCCTAGCGCGCAACCTCCACGCTGTAGCGTCCGGGCCCCGTACCGGACGTCGCGCGAAAGCCTCTGACCGGAAATGGCACCAGCATCAGTGGCCCCTGCGAGGCGATTCCCAGGCCCCTGCGAGGCGATTCCCACAAATGTGGGTAACAGCAAGGCCTGAAGCCCGCGCGGTCATTCGCACGCCGAACCGGCGCATAAATGCGCATGGTCACAGTGTTTACACGTATTGTGAATGCTCTTACGAACGTTGTGCGGCACGGTCCTCCCCGCTTCTCGTAACCGGTCCCGACACGTCCTTTGGCGCTGCCGATGGCGGCATCACGAGCCCCTCGGCCGGGGCACTCTTGAGTAGGGTTTGCCGTCTCCGCTGGGCCGCGAGGTTCACGGCGGGCACCGTCCAGCGGGCGGGCGGATACTCTTTCCCCCGCCGCGGAGAGGACCGCAGGTACTTCAGCGGCTTGATGAAGGGTTGGTAGATGAAGTTGCGGACGATCTTGCGTCCCCCCTGATATGCGATAAACACCAGCGGGCCAAACCACTTACGATCGAGCAAGCGGCGTATGCCGCGGTGTATTGCAAAGTCGATCACGCGCTGAGCCAGCCAGGACGGGCAGTGGATGTTCCTCAGATTCAGAACGAAGCGCAGCCAGATCGCCAGGTAGTCGTGCTTGGCATACTGCAACGCCCCCGTGCCCATGTGGTCATACACCGCCGGGTCCCGCGCGCCGATTAACCCCTCGTTTCGCGCCCGCTCATACAGCGGCGAGCCCGGATAGAACATCAGCGGAAAGATCCGCAGGCGGGCCGGCCCTTTGTGATGGGACGCGATGAAGCGCATCGTCTCGACCACGTTCTCGTCCGGCTCGAAGGGATTGCTGACGATGTAGTGATACTCCGTGTGAACTCGGTGCTTGTGGAGAATATCGATCGCCTCCGCGATCCGCCGCGGCAATGTCGGCCGCCGGTAGATGTTCTTGAGCGTATCGTCGCTGGCGCTCTCGATGCCCATGCTGATCAACTCGATCGGCACCCGCGCCAGGGCCCGCACCTTGCGGTCGGTAACGGTATTGGGAAAGGCGTCGAGTTGCAGCGGCAAGCCGATCTGCTCGTTGTATTTGGCCGTGAAGTCCTCAATTTCCTCTTCCTTGCGGACCAGGAACAGGTCGTCGACGAAATTGATCGTCTGAATCGTCGGGAAACACGCCCGGGCTTGCCGCAGCTCTGCCAGGACGTTGTCGATGGAGCGCAGCCGCACCCAGGGTTTCGCGCCGTGGTAGACTTTTCTCAGGGCGGTGTTGTTGCAGAACGTGCAGTGATAGGGGCAGCCGCGCGAGGTGACGACACGGAAGGTCCGCAAGGCCCCGCGCAGACTCTTCGGCTCGGCCGGCACGAGCGCCTCCTTGTCCGCGACCCAATGCGTTTCCAGCTCGTAGTCCGGGAAGGGGAGCTCATCGAGGCGGGTTTGCAGCGGCCCGGGCGGGTTGCGAACCGTGGCCACATTGCCGAACGGCCCGCGGCCGCGAAACCATAATCCGTCGATGTTCGTGGGGTTGTGTCTTGCCTGGAGGTGTTCGACGAGTTGGAGCAGCGGCTCTTCGCCCTCGCCGACGCAAATCACGTCCGCCAGTTCGAGGCACTCTTCGGGCGCCACGGTGGGATGTGTTCCGCCCCAGACGATCGGGGCGGACAGGCCCGCGGCTCTGATACGCTGGGTCAGAGCACAGGCCCGGTGAAAATTGTTCGTCATTAGGCTCAGGCCGATGAGGTCGCAATCACGGAGGCGGCGGACAAAATCCTGCAACAATGGCTCACTGAAGTCCACCTTCGCCGTGTCGCGCTTCGAGCTCATGAAGAGCATCACGACCTGATGCCCGGCGGACTTCAAGTAGGATGAGACGTACCGCAAGCCCAGGGCAAACGGATGCGTGTAGGTTGATACCAGCCCGATCCTCATAGCGCCGCCCTCTCGGACGCTTCTCCCAGTCCAATAGGTTACCCGCCGACGGTTTGAGGCGACTGACCCGGGCAGCACTCACAGTACGGCGGGCTTGCCAACCAGGCATGACGATATCATAGTTCCGAATATGGTCAAGAGAAATCGTCTGGTCGAGTAAGCTCCTAGTGCTGTGTCACGCTCTAGTTTTCGGGCAGCACAACTCGTGTGCCACTGCTCTTGAGCAGTGCCAGGGCCGTTGTCGGGCCAAGAAGACACTGCTCAAGAGCAGTGGCACACACAACGCGACCCGAAAGCTAAAGCGTGACGATGCTCTAGGCCCCGGAAAGCACAACCCATGATCGACATCAAGCTCATTCGCGAGAACCCCGAGCTGGTCAAAAAGGCCGCGACTGACAAGAACATGACGGTGGACATCGACCAGATCATCGCGGTCGACATCCGCCGGCGGGCGCTGGAGACCGAGTTCAACGAGCTGCGGCACGAGCAGAAAACCGCCGGCGGGAGAATCGCCCAGGCCCCCAAAGAGGAGAAGGCCGAACTGAGCAAGGCCATGGGGCGGCTCAAGGTCCGCCTCAAGGAGATCGACAGCGAGCGGGAGCAGGTTGACGCGGAACTGCGTGAGCTAATGCTGTTGGTCCCGCAGATTCCCGACCCGGCGGCTCCCGTCGGGACCGACGAAAGCGCGAACGTCGAGGTCCGCCGCCACGACACGCCGATGAAAAAGGCCGATTTCGGCTTCGAGTTCAAAGATCACATGGAGCTCGGCACCGCGCTGGGCATCATCGACATCGAGCGGGGCGTCAAAATCGCCGGCAGTCGAAACTACGTACTATGTGGAGCCGGGGCGATGCTGCACGAGGCGGTCCTGCGGCTGGCGTGGGCCCTGATGATGGAACGGGGCTTCACGCCGCTGACCGTGCCGGTGCTCGTCAACGACGCCCTCATGTACGGCACCGGCTTCTTCCCGCTGCATCAGGAAGAGGTTTACCGTTGCGAGCGCGACGATCAGAGCCTCGTCGGCACCGCCGAGGTTCCGGCCACCGGCTATCACGGCGACGAAATCCTCGCTGAGGCCGAGTTGCCCAAGCTCTACTTCGCGCGCAGCACATGTTTCCGCCGCGAGGCCGGGGCGGCGGGCAAGGATACCCGCGGCCTGTATCGCATCCACTATTTCGACAAGCTGGAACAGGTGATCGTCTGCAAAGCCGACCCGGCCGAGTCTACCAAGTGGCACGAGGTGATCATCAAGAACGCCGAGGACATGCTTCAAGCCTTGGAGCTGCCGTATCGGCTCGTGGAGATCTGCACCGGCGACATGGGCCAGGGCAAGGTCCGCATGTTCGACCTCGAAACCTGGATGCCCAGCCGCGAGGCCTACGGCGAGACGCACAGCGCCAGCCGTTTTCACGACTTCCAGGCCCGCCGGCTGAACCTGCGCTATCGCCGGGCGGACACCGGCAAGCCCGAGTTCTGCCACACATTGAACAACACGGTCATCGCCAGCCCGCGGATTCTGATCCCGCTGCTGGAGCTTAACCAGAACGCCGACGGCAGCGTGACCATCCCGGCGGCGTTGCGGAAGTACATGAACGGCATGGAGCGCATCACGGCGTAGCGGTATGCTGATGCTAAAT
Organism: Phycisphaerae bacterium; assembly: GCA_023128695.1. GTDB lineage: Bacteria > Planctomycetota > Phycisphaerae > UBA1845 > Fen-1342 > JAGMDK01. The sequence continues at coordinate 2,014 of JAGMDK010000324.1, read as the reverse complement.
GACTGTGCGCGATTATGCGTCGCCGAAGAGCCGCGGGCTGAGCTTGCTCGACGCAACGCATGTGTCTAGCATCGTTTCATGGATCGCCCGCCGACAATGGCCGCCGCCGACGTGCTTCCCGGTGCATGTCCGCGCGGCCGGAAGGTCGTCTTGACGGTGCTGCCGGTGCTCCTCCTGGTTGCCACGGTCCTGCGCGTCGCGTACCTCACGCACGCGCCGCCCGGTCTGAATCAGGACGAGGCCGCCAATGCCTGGAACGCCTGGTGCCTGCTGAAAACCGGTCGCGATCAGGCCGGAACGCCTTGGCCGATCTTCTACACCCAGGCCCTGGGGGGGAACCGCCCAACACTGTTCCTCTATGCCGTGCTCCCCTTCCAGGCCGTCGGCGGGATGAATGTCTGGACCACGCGCTTGCCGTCCGCGGTGGGCGGCGTCCTGACCATCTTTCTGCTTTATTGGATCACCGCCCGGCTCTTCAATCGCCCCGCCGGCCTCGTCGCGGCCGCGCTGCTGACGCTCAGTCCCTGGCACATTCAGCTCAGCCGCCTGGGCCACGAGGCGGCGCTCGGGCCTCTGTCGGTCACGTTGTCAATCGCCGCGCTGCTTTGGGCCGGCTTCCCGCTGTGTGACGGGCAACCGCGGCCGCGGCCCTGGAGAGCGCTGCTCGCCGGCTTGGCCGTCGGCGGGGCCTGCTACGGCTATGCGGCGGTGCGGCTGTTTCTACCGCTCTTCCTGGCGGGGTGCGTTCTGCTGACCGCCCGCGCGTGGTGGCGTCTCGTTAAAACGCGTCAAGGCGCTGCGGCCCTCGCGGCATTGGTGATCGGCGTTGGATTGACCTTCGGGCCGCTGGTCTACCAACACCTCGCGCAGCCCGAACAAATCGCCCGGCGAGCCGAACACATCCAGCTTTGGGAGGACGCCGACCCGCTCGGGGCCAAGGTCGGTAAAGTCCTTGCCCGCTACGCCGCCCACTTCGGCCCCGACTTTCTTTTCCTCAACGGCGACCGCTACGAAGTCCTGTCGGCCCAGGGTTTCGGCGTCTACCATTGGTATGGACTCCCGCTGATCGTTCTTGGGCTTCCCTTCGTGCTCCGCGACAGCCGCCGCTCGCGAGCCGCCCGGATACTGCTCTGCTGGCTGCTCCTGTACCCCGTCGGCGATGGCCTGCACCAGCACGAGATCAGGCTGGCGGACGGCGTCGTGCTGACGAGCGCGAACGTCCTGCGCAGCGCTCCCGGTCTGTGTGCCCCGCTGATGCTGGCCGCGCTCGGGGCGGTTGCCGCCGGGCGGTGGCTTTGGCGAAAGAGCCGTACTGCCACGACGGCCACACTGGCGGTGCTTGCCCTCGCGGCGCTGCTTTGCAACGAACGTTTCATCGTGCACTTCTTCGGCGACAACAACCGCCGCCCAGCGGTCTACCATGGTTTCCACGCCGATCTGATGGAGGCCTGCGCGTGGCTGCGGCCGCGGGTGGACGACGCCGACGCCGTTTTCATCACGGCCGCCGACATGAACCTGCCGTACATCGTCACGCTGGTCGGCGTGGGCTACGAGCCGGAGCAGTGGTTTCGTGCCGAGCGCGACGTCCGCGGGTTCCCGGGCTACGAGTGGGAATACTACTTCCGTGTCGGCCGGTTTCACTTTGTCCACGACCGATCGAGCCGCGCGGCCCTCCAGGCCTTGCAAGACAACGGCCGTCCCGACCGCGTGATCTTCATCATGCGCCCCGGCGAAATCGCGCTGCCCAAGCCGGTGCACACGATCCTCGGCCCGGAAGGGACGCCGATCCTGTTGGTGTACGACGTCGAGCTCTGATGGGCGTGACTTTTTTGGTTCTTCACGGAATTTCGTGGCAAGCTGGAGCAGGTTTGATAAATTGCACGACTATCCGACTTTGAAGAAGAGCCGCGGGCTTCAGCCCGCGCGGTGCCCCGCCAGGGAGGGCGAAGCTCCCGCTGAGCCGCGGTGCCCCCGGCTCGGCAGGAGCCTCGCCCTCCCGGCGAGCCGCGGCTCG
>JAGMDK010000323.1 GCA_023128695.1 Phycisphaerae bacterium | reverse complement strand
ACACCGAAGAGAGGCATAGAAAGCCCCAAAACGGCAAAGCCCGACAGACTGCTAGCGCACTTCTTGCCTGGGCCACAAAAAATGATCACACCCGTGATGGGCCACTCAACCCGCGGATGAAAGCGTCACGGAGCACTAATTGTCCCCCCCACCCGGCGGCGGCAATTCCTCCGCCCCGGCGGCAGGGGGAAGATGTTGGGGGAGGTCCTTGTTGGCCACAATGGTCAGGAAGTCGGGTCTGAGGATGCCGCCGGACATAATTATGCGGATGGCGTCCTCGATGCTCCAATTGAGCTCGGTGAGCTCCTTGCGTTTGAGTATTTGGAGGTAGCCGGTAGTCGGGTTGGGGGTCGTCGGGATGAAAACCGAGCAAAGCTCATCGCCGGTGAGCGAATCGGTGAAGATATTCGTGATGAACCCGACACAGCGCATCTTCTCCTGCGGGAAGGGGACCAGCACGGCCCGCTGGAAGCGCTGGGTCTGCTCGCCGGCGAAGGCCGCGATGATCTGCTTGGGAAGGCGGTAGATCGCCTTGATAAGTGGGACGCGGTCAACGAGATGCTCGACCAGGTTGATCACTCGACGACCGACGATGTTGGCGGCAAAAAGCCCGATCACGTACAGCAGGAAGATCGTCACGAGCACCGAGAAGATGGCAATGCCCCAGTCCAGGTAGGGGTACTCCTCCAGGAACGTCTCGATTTCGATCAGCTCCCCCTCGGGCCGTTCGAGCTTCCAGACGTATTCCTGGAACCAGTCGCTTTCGAGCACGGCCAGGACAGCCCATTGGGACGCGTCCCGCATCCAAATAAAGAGCAGCCGCACAATCCATATAGTGAGCAGGATCGGCAGAATCGTCAGCACGCCGGTGGTGATCCGCGTGCGCAACAGCGCGATGATCGTCGCGCCAATGCGGCTGCGGCGGCGTTTGCGAGGCTTGTCGGACTTCACGGGGGTCATCGCATCCACCTGTAAGGGACACTCGGGGCGGCCTGTTCTCAGGCCGCTCCCAAGGCAGAGACGATAGCGTCTCCACGGGGCGGGGCAAGGGCTGCGTTAGAATCGGGGGCCGAATAGGGTTGAGACACGAAGCCTCATTTGCGACAATGGTTTATGATGAGCCAGGACAATTCGACGCACCTGACATTTCTGCTGCGGCTCCGCGATCGGTCGGACAAGCTGAGTTGGCCCGAGTTCCACGAGCGCTATGGGCAACTTTTATACCGCTACGCCCGGGGCCGGGGCGCGCATCACGACGACGCCGAGGACATCGTCCAGGAAGTCGAGATGTACTTGTTCAAGGCCATCGAGGGTTTTGAATACGACGCCCGCAAGGGCCGCTTTCGGGCGTACTTGCGCTCGGCGGTAATGCACGCCATGGCTCGGTTGGCGGATAAGCTGGCCAAACAGCCGGCCGTGCTGGACCCGCAAACGTTCGACTACCTGGCCGCTGAAAAAGAGGCCAGCGCGGACGTCCGCTGGGAGCGCGAATGGCAATTGCACCGTCTCCGCTGGGCCATGAACTCCATCGCCGGCGACTTTGAACCCATCACTCTCAAGGCTTTTGAGATGCACGTCCTGGCGGACCGCACCGTCGAGGAAACCGCCGCCGATCTCGGCCTCAGCAAAGCCAGCGTATATCAAGCGCGCAGCCGCGTTCTGAAACGCCTCCGCCGGCGGCTGGCCGAGGTTGATCCGGACGGAGATGTATAGATAACTTTGCGGCTCACCTGGCGCGGCCTTCGGCCGCGGCTATATGGGTTCAAGGATTTGGACCTGGTGCTCTATCAACCGTCAATTGACAGGTTGGTGTGCCACTGCTCTTGAGCAGTGTTTCTTAGCGATCTCGATGCACTCGGCGAATCTTAGCACTGCTCAAGAGCAGTGGCACACATTTACGCTGGTGCGAGATTCCTATCTCGCATCAGCAGTGGGGTGCGAGAAAGGATTCTCGCACCAGCGGTGAATTAACCGGGATCGTCGAGATATCGGAAGTTGTGTCAAAATCGCCTCGCTATTGTCTATCTATTAGGGAAAGATAGCGACAGATCAGATGAACGACGCAGGCATGAAATTCGTTTGCCCCCAATGCGCCGCGAGCATGACGACACCCGCCCGTGAACAGCCGGGCGTGTGTCCACACTGTGGGTGTCCGCTGGTTGTGGCGGACAACGCTCACCCGGAAGGGGCGGTGGTGCAAGCCGTTGAATCAAAGAGTCCCCGGCCAGAATCAGACCCCGCCGAGCGGGCCCTGATCGCGGACCTGCGGGAAGCGCTGGGATTCAATGCGGAAGCACCCCGCCCCGGTGAGCCGGCCCGAACCGACCGCGGCACGGGCAGCAGCGGCGTCCCGGGCCGGTCCCTCGGCGCGGACCCGTTGCCGCCGGGGAGCCGCTTAGGCGATTTTGAAGTCCTTAGGGAGTTGGGACGGGGGGGGATGGGCGTGGTGTACCGTGCCCGACAGGTATCGCTCGGACGCGAGGTGGCCCTCAAAGTGCTGCCCAGGTACGCCCGACATGGGCGGCTGGCTGTGCAACGGTTCCAAGCCGAAGCGCAGGCAGCCGCCCGGCTCCATCACACCAACGTCGTCTCCATCTACGCCCAGGGCGAACACGACGGACAGTTCTACTACGCGATGGAGTTGGTGGAGGGAGTCGGCTTAGACGTTGTTATCCGCGGCCGGCCCGACCTGCTCAGCTCCACCCGGGCCCGCAACGGCTCTTCCGCCGTCTCGCTCTCTGTGTGGCACCGGCTTCCAG
>JAGMDK010000322.1 GCA_023128695.1 Phycisphaerae bacterium | reverse complement strand
ACGGGGCCCGGCCGCTACATTTCGGATAAACGTGATTCGACCGTCTCCGCCGGCACGGCTCGGCGGGAGCCTCGCCCTCCCAGTGCGGACCAGGTCCCTGGCCGCAAGACGTCCGGTACGGAGCCCGGACGCTACATTAAGACGTCCGGTACGGAGCCCGGACGCTACATTCCCGCCGATGAGTTGGACACTCCGCCGGGGATGCCTTGGACCCGTGCGGATTATCGGCATGTCGCGGGACTCCTGGCCGAGGTGGCCGATGCGCTCGCGTGCGCCCACCGGGCCGGCGTCATTCACCGCGACGTCAAGCCCCACAATCTCCTGCTCGGCCCGAACAACCGGCTGCACCTGACGGACTTCGGGCTGGCCCGGCTCACCGACGAGCCGCACCTGACGATCAGCGGCGAGATCATGGGCACGCCGGCTTACCTGTCGCCCGAGCAGATCCGGGGCGAGAGTGCCAAGATCGATCATCGCACGGACATTTACTCACTCGGGATCACAATCTACGAGCTGCTTACCCGCCGAAAACCGTTCGACGGCGAAACCCGCGAACAGATCATCACGGGCATCTGCACCGCCGAGCCGGCCGCACCGCGACGACTGGCTCCGCGGGTCCCGATCGACCTGGAGACGATCTGTCTGCGGGCCATCGAGAAGGACCCCACCCGACGACATCCCTCGGCGGCCCTGCTGGCGGAAGATTTGCGACGGTTTGCCGAGGGCAGACCTATCCTTTCTCGTCGCGTCAGCCGGCTTGAAAAGGCCGCCAAGTGGATGCGTCGTCACAAAGCCTTGACCACCGCCATGGTGGCCATCGCTGCGGCGGTCCTGCTCGCGGGGGGCTTGACCTGGAGCGTGCGCAGTGCCCGCCAGCGAGAAGCGGAATTCCTGTTGCGTGAGGCCTACGAGCAGTTCGCGTTCGTCGACTACCGCACGCCGGGGCTGGAGGAATCACACATCGGCCGGGCGGAAGCGCTGGGGGGGAACCAGAATGAGATTCAACTAGTGCGGGCCTTGGATGAGATTGGCACGACCGAATGGTCTACGCCCCTCCGCCGACTCGCAGACCTCGTGCAAAACGATCCCGCCGACCCGCGGGCCCGGTACCTGTTGGCCTGGGTCCAGCACGAAAACGGAGAGAAAGCGGCCGCCCAGGACACGTTTGAGCAGGCGGAACGGCGGGGCCTCCCCACCACGCCTGAGGTCTGGTTTTTCAGGGGGCTCGCCCTGCACTTTGACCATCCGCGCGAGGCCATCGCCTCCTATCGGCAGGCCACCACCCTCCGGTCACACGAACATGGCTTCTACCCCCAGGCGGTGTTGCACCTCGCCCGGGCGCGAAATCAGCAGCTTTACGCCATACGCAGCCTAGAGCCGTTCTCCGAGGCCGAAGCCACCTTGAGGCAACTCATCGAACACGAGGCCTACGGCGTCTATCCGTATTATCTGCTCTCGATCACTCATCGGCTGGCGGCAGAAATCTATCAAGGCAGTGAGGGAACCCGCGACGATTCGCTTGTCGAGCATCATTACGCCCAAGCGCTGGAATGGGCTCGTCGCGGACAGGAGGTCGACCCGGCGGACGATCGTCCGATCACCGCCGAGGCCGAGTGTCTGGAGAGCATGGGCCTGTTCCAGGAAGCTATCGAGGCCCGCACCCGTGCAATCGAGGCGGCCAATACAGAGCAGAACCGCTGGGAAGGCCACCACTATCGCTGGCGTCTGCACTTTTGGACCGGCGATCTGGAGGCAGCTTTAGAAGATGTGCAAGCTTGCGCCGGCTTTGATCCCCAGAGCCGCTTCTACGCCCACGTCTACCCCGCTCTGATCGAGGCCGAAGGGGGACACATGCCGGCCGCGTTGGCCCATGCCCGCGCACTGGCCGACGAAATGCCCGACGGTGCCCAAGCCGTGTTGTGGTCCGCCACCTGCCTCCGGCTGTTGGATCAGCCGGAAGAAGCGCGCGAGCTCTTGGCCGAGCGGGCCGAGACGGTGGATTTCTCTTTGGAGTTGGTGCCACCACAGACGGCGGAGTGGGTGCGGATGTTATATGCGAGTTGCAACCAGGGGAAGCCGCTTGAGACTCTCGAAGCCTTTGCCGAGACAGCGGCTTCCCCGTGGAAATTATGGGGCGAAGCGCACTTCCATGCGGCGGCCTTACGCTTGACCGAAGGGAATAGGGAGGCCGCTCGGGAAGGGTTCCGGCGAGCTTATCGCTCCTTCGACGGGGAATTGCATTATACTTACCATGCGAAGCTAATTTACCACAAAATGCAACAAGATTCTTCGTGGCCGTCGTGGATTGCGGTATTATGGTAATTTGGGCCTGAGGCTCGGTACTGCCGTGAAGCGGCGGGGTGTGTAGCTCCCCAGCCTCACGGAAAGGAAGGAAGCCCATGAAAACGATTGCCACCTTTGTTCAAACAAGCAGACGGTTCAACCTGTTGTGCGCGCTGTTTTTGTTCCTGCCGGTTGTTGCCCCCGCCGTGCGGGGAGCACCTCCGCTTGATCCGTTACCGGGTCCCATCTACTCCTTCGATCGCGAATCGCCCACGGTGCAAGGCGGGTATCTCGCGGCGAGCGATGCCTTGACTATGTGTTTTCCCCAGCCGTGTACCGAGATCCCCGGGCCGAATCTGGAGTTGCTCTCGCCGGAAGATGACTTGGATGCCTTGTCGGCCGCCAATGCGGGCCTGGTCTCGGGAGACATGTTCGCGCTGTTGTTCTCGGTGGATCGCGCCACGGTCGGCGTCGCGCTGCCGGACTCGTTCCTGGTCGAGATGGACGTGCCTTACAACGTGACGGATCAGGCTTGGCGGGGTCATGCCGCCGGCGATCAATTCATGTCCTCTGAGTTGTACTTATACAACCGCCCTGAAGGTGAGATCCCGAGAGCAGGGCGCGGCGCCGGCAATAACACGCAGGGGCGAAACAACTTTGACGAAGGCGGCACGTCCTTCTCTGCTCAGCCGCCGACCCACTCGCGGGACAATCTGAGTGGCGGTGGGCTGCGGGTCCCGCAGGACAATGTGGACGCCACGGCCCAGCTCACCTATGACTCTCCCAGCAAGTCGCTCGTCCACGTCTACTTCAGCGCTGACCGCGCCTCGCCGTCCCTGTACGACACCCTCCCCGGCATGTTCACGCCGAGCGGGGCCCATATATTCTATAACGAGGATCCGATGGGAGGGACCTCCACCATGATGTATGCCTCCTGCTTCGATCTGGGATTGCAGCAGGATGACGACATCGACGGGCTCATCGTGTTCGACACCAACGAGAGCCGGTACTTTGACGGCCTGGACACGGTGCTGTTCTCCTTAGATTGCGAATCGCCCTCGCTGGACAGTATTCCCGGAACCAGTACCGCCCCGACCGCCGACATCTTCATCGTGCGTTACGGTGAGACGCCCGCGCTCTTCGCGACGGCCTATGAATTCGGGCTCGGGGACCCGTTTGACAACATCGACGCCCTCGACTTCTTCTTCTGCGCCGACCCCGTCGATTGCGCCGTCGTCCATGGGATTCGGGCCGTGTACGGCGACTGGGATGATGACGGCGATGTCGATGAGGTCGACTTCCACGAGTTGTGCATGGCCCTGGCCGGGCCCGACAACGGTCTCGTCGCACCAGATCACAAGTATTTCGACGCCAACGAGGATGAAGACGTGGACCTGGCGGACTTCGCTTCCTTCCAGCAGGCCTTCACGGGCGGGCTTTGAAGCCGGCCCGTCGTTTACGCTCGGGGTACTGATGTCACTCCGTGTGCTCAGCAGCACCGCCACAGAATACAGAATATAGAATACAG
>JAGMDK010000321.1 GCA_023128695.1 Phycisphaerae bacterium | reverse complement strand
AGAATACAGAATACAGACACCAGCCACAGGCACGCTACGGCGGCGATTTGCGCGCCCACAGAATACAGAATACAGACACCAGCCACAGCCATGCTACGCCGGCGATTTGCGCGCCTGCCGCTCGGGCCGTGGGCCAGGCCAACAGGATGGCTCCCGCCAGCCATACGAGCAGTGCTGAGATGCTCAACCAGCACGGCTTGCCTGTCGCTCGGTCGGTCCGCTCCGCCTTCGGTTTGCCATTGCTGATTGACCACCGGCTGGAAGCCGGTGCCACACACCGGTCGGCGAGCAGCGCCAGCGGCCAGTACGCCAAGGGCAGGTAGTGGGTCCACACCAGCGGCGACGCCAACAGCATCAGACAACACCACACGCCGTATTGCCCGCGCAGGGAACGCAACTCAACGAGGTTTTCCGGAGGCCAAAGACGGGGGCCGCGTAACGTGACCACGATGCTCACGCCGAGAAACCCGGCTATCAGAGCCATATAGAGGCCCAGGATCGCCTCACGCGGCCAATCCGCTATGTTCACCGCCAGCCGATTACCGCAGTCACTCGACCCACCGTCCACTCCGCGGCTCAGCGGGAGCCTCGCCCTCCCATCCAGCGGCTCAGCGGGAGCTTCGCCCTCCCTGGCGCGGCTCGGCAGGAGCCTCGCCCTCCCGTCCACCGGCGATAACAGCCGACGCAGCACGATCGGGATGGCGTTGTTGTTGTAATGTGCCTTGCGCGGCCGGTCGGCGGTGATCGTTTGATAGGCCGAGTGAGCCCGCACCGCCCGCTCGTAGAAGCCCCGGTGATCGGCGACCGTCTGTTTATATCCGACCGCCGCCAGCGGCAAGCCCAGGCCGAGGACCACCAGCACCGCCACGGCCGTACCCGCGACCCGCCAGCGCCGCTTGAGCAGAAAGAAAATGATCAGCACGCCGGGCACCAGCTTGATGAGCGTGGCCAGTCCGAGCGCCGCTCCGGCTTCCCACTCGCGTCCCCGTTCGACGAGAAACCAGGTCGTCACGACGAGAAACAGCAGCAATAGCCCTAGATTGCCGACGACCGCGCACGCGTAAACGTACGGCAGAGCCAGCCCCAGCGTTACCAGCAGCGCCCGGCGCGGACCGCGGCGAAGACCGTCGTTAAGCAGCGCCTCCACGAGACGTGCCGTCAGCGCGAACAGCGCCAGCGACAGGAGAACAAAGATAACCGCCGCCACCCGTAGCGGCAGAAACCCCCACGGCACCATGAACACCGTGAAGAACGGCAGATAGTTGTGTACCCCTTGATCGTTGGCGATCGCGCCGGTTTCCCGGAAATGGACGGCGTTCTTCCAGAAGTCGCGGAAATCGGTCGAACTCTCCGCCCGAAACCACACCATGACCAGAATCGCGACCGCGAGGACAACGCCGACGCCGAGCAAGACCTGCCACCCGCGGTTGGACGGCGGTGCCGGCGGCGAGGTGTCCGGCAGGACAATCATCGGCCTCGCGCTCCACGACCGAAGAGAACGTAACCATAGAGCCGCGCCAGATGCCGCAGGTAACGCAGTTGCTCCCCGACGCCGAGCTTGGTCTTCCCGGCGGCGCGGTCGTGGAAGGTGATGGGGATTTCCACGACGTTTCGCCAACGATGCCGCACGATCAACTCCAGGGCGATCTTGTAGCCGACCGGTCGCAGCGCATCCCAGCGCACCTCATCCCGCCGAACGCAGAAAAATCCGGCCATCGTATCGCGCACCGGCGTCAGCGGACGGGCCAGCAGGCGGGCTGCGAGACTGTTCAACCGCCGATGCAGCGGCCAGTGCAGATCGACCTCGCCGCCGGCGACAAAACGACTGCCGATCGCCATCTGAACGTCCGGGTCGCGCAGGGCCTCGACCAAAGCCGGGATTTTCTCAGGCGGATGTGAAAGGTCGGCGTCCAGCACCACGACGAATTCGCCGCGGGCCGCCCGTAGCCCGGCGATCACCGCCGTCGCGAGCCCGCGCTCCGCCCGTCGAACCACGCATCGCACGGGGAATGAAGCCGCCAACTCCTCGGCCACTCCCGCCGTCCCGTCCGGCGAATCGTCGTCGACCACGAGCAGTTCGCTGTGCCGCGGGTCGAGCACGGCGAACAACCGCCGGGTCAACGGTCCCAGATTCTCACGCTCGTTGTACGTGGGGACGACGACGGTGACAAACGGGGGTGGTTCAACCATGCTAGTCCGCCGGTACATCTAGAAACTAGAAACTAGAAACTAGACCTTGTTACCTTGTCACGTTCCCACGTTCCCACGTTCCTACGGCCGCTACGTTGTGGCACCGGCTTCCAGCCAGTGAGTGTGTGGCACCGGCTTCCAGCCGGTGGTTCATTGTGGCACCGGCTTCCAGCCGGTGGTCAATCGGCGATGGCAAATCGAAGAATATAGAAGAAGGCCTGGACGCCGTCTTTCCAGGTGATTTTTTTGCCCTCCGCGTACGACCGGCCGGAGTAGCTGATGCCGACTTCGTAGATCCGCCACCCCCCGCGGGCCACCTTCGCCGTGATTTCGGGCTCGATGCCGAAGCGATTGGACCGCAGGCGGATGTTCTTGAGCACGTCGGCCCGGAACACCTTGTAGCAGGTCTCCATGTCGGTCAGGTTCAGATTGGTGAACACGTTCGAGCACAAAGTCAGGAACCTGTTGCCGACCGAGTGCCAGAAGTACAGCACGCGGTGTTCGTCGCCGCCCACGAACCGCGAGCCGTAGACGACGTCCGCCCGCCCGTCCAGGATCGGCTTGAGCAGCTTCGGGTAATCCTGCGGGCTGTATTCGAGATCGGCGTCCTGCACGAGAACGATATCGCCCCGGGCTTCGGCGTAACCGGTCCGCAAGGCCGCCCCTTTACCCTGGTTAACCGTATGTTTGACCAGCCGGATCTTCGCGTTCGGAAACTCGCTCTCGAGCCGCGGATAGAGTTCGAGCGTCCCGTCCCGGGAGCAGTCGTCGACCAGGATCAGCTCGCGGTCCAGCTCAATCGGCGAATCGAGCACCCGTCGAATAATCTCGAACAGCGTGTCCTGCTCGTTATAAACCGGTATTACGATCGAAAGCAACATGCTGCTTTTCGCTCCTCTGTTGTCCACGATGACGGACGTGCGGGTCTTAACAGTCCGCCGTAAAAGTCGGCTTCGGCCGGAAAATGTAGCGGCCGGGCTCCGCACCGGCCGTAGAACACGGGAAAACACTCGCCTAAAACAACGGCCGGTACGGAGCCCGGCCGCTACAGGACTTTGCGGCGGACTGCTAAGCCGGGGCCGTCAGTTGGGGATACAAAACGGCGTCCCGCGACCGGATCGCGGCGCGAATCTGCGCTTGCAAGGTGCGGATCGGCAACCGCCACAACCTCCGGGCCAGCGGGGCCACGTGTTCCAGTCCCGGATCGGGCTCTGAGAACGCGTCCAGCAGCCGCCGTTCCAGCCGATAACGGTCAAATTCAGGTCGGCGGAACTCTTCCCAGGTTTCCAGCAACACCGGCAACAGCGCCGCATTCCCCCGACTGACCCAGTTCAGCCCGGCGAAAGCCAGCAGGGCGGCGGACTGCAAGCACGGCTCCGCGTGGTGCGCGATCATCATGTGCCGCACCGCCACGGCCGAGTGTCCGCGATCAAAGCACTGGCATCCCAACAGATAGCGGGTCACCGCACAGCGCGGCTCCGACGCCAGCCGTTCCGCAAAGAGACCGGGCAGCTTATCCGGGGCGCACCGCGCGTAGTGGGCAATCATATTCGTCGCACGAGGCCGATTCATCCGCCGCCGCTCCAGCCCTGTCACATTAACACCAAGCGGATACTAATGAGCGACCTACCACGCTACTTCGCCAACGGTACGGCGTCAACCGCCGGCGATGGGTGCCACATCCCGTGCCACCGCCCGTTCCGAATCTCGGAGAGCTTGTTTTGCCGGGCATGATCCGTATGATGTACTGTTCCATGGATTCATAGTCCCGACTACGGGACCGGCTTTATTTTCTCGGGATACACCGATATGAACCTGAACAAGCTTCTTCGTAAACACAGCCGCACCCTGCTCATGGTCTTCATGTCGCTGCTGCTGGTGGCGTTCCTGATTCCGAATACCATTCAGGGTTGCGGGGAACGCCGGCAGGGACGGGCCATGGTGCGGGGTGAAGCCTTCGGCGAGTCGATCTCAAACATGCAACTGGAATCAGTCCGGGCCGAGATGCGGATATTGGAGAACTTCGGCTTTAAGCTTCCGATCTCGCTGGAATCGAGTGATGCCGCCCTGGACTATTACCTGCTAGGCGAACAAGCCCAACGGATGGGGCTGCGGGTCGGTCGGGAGGAGGTGCTCGCCACACTGAAGGAGATCGGTTACACGGATGAGTTCATGCGGAGTAGGCAACAGGCGCACTCGCGGCTCAGCTACGACGACATCTACGACATGATTGGCCGCTTGCTATCTGTTAACCGTCTGAAGCTCCTGGAATGCAGCGCCATGTATGACAGCCTGCCGCGCCAGGAGTTGGTCTACCGTGACGGGCAACAGCAGGCGGTCGCCGAACTCTCCGTCATTAACAGCCGGGCCTTTCTTCACCAGGTGCCCCCGCCGACCGACGAGCAGCTTGTGGCGTTCTTCGAGGAATGCAAAGCCCGCGATACGGAGCACACGGAGGAAGAGCTCCTGTTCGGATACCGGTTGCCGGATCGCGTGCAGATCGAGTATTTGACCGTCGATCCGGAGAAGGTCCGGAAAGTCGTCACGGTCAGGGGTCGGGACGCCCGGCAATACTTCGAGGAAAATGCCTACCGCTATACCAAGCCCGATCCTCTGGCCAGTCAACCGGCGCAGGGTTCGCCGCCTCTCATACAGATGACCTATAATGAGGCCGAAAAGCAGGTCCGTGAGGATCTCCGCACCCGCCGGGCCCACGAGGCTGCCCAGAGCCTGATCAACGACATTTTCTCCGAAGCGCACCGGCCCTGGGGTACGGCCCCGGTGCGTGAAGACGGCTTTACGTCGCAGCCGGAAGGCGAAATCGTATCCTTCGAGAAGCTCAGGGAGGACTTTTCCACGACCTACCCGGTGGAGCTTGGTCGTACCGAACTGCTCGAGCTGGACGGGCTCAGGCGCGTGCCCGGCCTTGGACAAGCCAGCCTGATGGACGCTTCGGCCCCGGAGTTGGCGCTCCGCGTCAAGGGCATCCTCGACCGGAACCCAGGCGATAAGTTGCCGGTCATCAACTTGATGGAGCCCGCCCCGGTCGTGCTGACCTACGATTATGATCCTGTCTCCCGGCAAAAACGACCTCGCCAGGCGTTTCTCTTCCGCGTCGTCCAGGTGGCCAAGAAGGCCCCCCCGGATTCCTTCCAGGATGTCCGCGAGCAACTCGTCGAAGACTGGAAGCTGGTGCAGGCCCACGAATTGGCCCGCGCAGCGGCCGAACGCCTCGCCACCCGGGCGCGGGAGGCCGGTCTGGCCGCCGCCGTGGAGGATGACATCGATTTGAAGGCAGCTTTGACAGCCGGGGAGCAAGCCGCGACCCAGCCGGCGGAGAGGTCACTCATCCCGCCGGATTACGTCAAGAAGTTGGAGCCCTTTTCCACTCCGTTGACGCGTAATTCGGCGCAGATCAAATTTATCGGCCCGACTCGCGGCGTGCCCAAGGCCCTGTTTGAGCTCGCGGATACGTCGACCGCGGACACCAGCGCGGCTCACCGGGTCTGCGTTGTGCCGGTAGTTACCCTATCGGCGGACCAACACTCCGAAGCCAAATGGGTCGTGGGTGAGTTGTCGGAGGTCAAGCCACTCTACGAGGGCCCCTTCAAGCAAGAACTCGTCCGGAGAGTGCAAGACACGCGCAACTGGCGTCGGGAAATACAGTTTGTTTTCGGCCAGGTGTGGAGTGCTTCGGAGAACGTGCAGCAACGCACCGGGTTTCAGTCGACCTTGGAGCCGGCTCAGCCCGAAACGCCGCAGACACCCTGACGATTCGCAGGCCATGAACAGCATCTACGACTTCAACGAGATCGAGCTCAAGTGGCAGCGCTATTGGGACGAGCACCAGACCTATCGAGCCGCCAACCCCGGCCGGCCCGGCAGTGAAGCCCCCAAGTTCTATATCCTGGACTTCTTTCCGTACCCGTCCGGGGCGGGCCTGCACGTGGGGCACCCGCTGGGCTACATCGCTTCCGACATCATGGCCCGCTTCATGCGCATGCGGGGCTACAACGTGCTCCATCCCATGGGCTGGGACGCCTTTGGCCTGCCCGCCGAGCAATACGCCGTCGAGTCCGGCGTACACCCGCGGGTGACGACGCAGAAGAACATCGCGACCTATAAGCGTCAGTTGAAGACGATCGGGCTCTCCTACGACTGGGATCGCGAGGTCGCCACGTGCGATGAGGATTACTACCACTGGACGCAGTGGATTTTCCACAAGATTTACAACTCCTGGTATGACCCGGAGTGGCGTTGGACCGACGCCGATGGCCGCGAAGTCGTCGGGGCGGCGCGGCCGATCGACGACCTCCCGATTCCGCCCGAGGTCAAGGCCCAGGGCCCGCGGGCGGTGGCCGAGTATCAGGCCGAGCACCGGCTGGCCTATCTGTCCGAGGTTCCGGTGAACTGGTGCCCGGCGCTTGGCACGGTCCTCTCCAACGAGGAGGTCACCAACGAGGGCCGTAGCGACCGCGGCAACCATCCGGTCTATCGCCGGCCGTTGAAGCAGTGGATGCTGCGGATCACGGAGTACGCCGATCGGCTGCTTACGGACCTCGACCTGCTCGACTGGCCGGAGTCGATCAAGCTGATGCAGCGGAACTGGATCGGCCGGAGCGAAGGGGCCTACGTGGACTTCGCCATCGAGGGCGAGGGGCCGGCCGGCGGGAACGTCATCCGCGTTTTTACCACGCGGCCCGACACGCTTTTCGGCGCGACTTACATGGTCCTTGCCCCGGAACACCGGCTCGTCCCGATCATCACCACCACGGAACACCACGAGGAGGTGCAGGCGTATTGCCGGCAGGCCCAGCAGAAGTCCGAGCTTGACCGTACCGTCGCGACGAAGACGAAGACGGGGATATTCACCGGGGCCTATGCCATCAACCCCGTCAATAGAGAACCAATGCCGATTTGGGTGGCCGACTATGTTCTGATCAGCTACGGCACCGGTTCGATCATGGCGGTCCCCGGGCACGATACCCGCGACCTCGAATTCGCTGAAACGTTCGGACTCAAAGTGATCGAAGTGGTCCGGCCACCCCAGGGCGAGGACTGGCGCGGCTTCGTCGGCGACGGCGTGGCGGTCAACTCGCCGCTCGGCGACGGAGAGCAATTCCCCGGGCAGTGCCTCCTGAACGGTTTGCCCACCCCCGAAGCCAAGAAAACCATCACCAAGTGGCTCGAAGAGCGGGATCTCGGCGAAGGGACGATCCAGTACAAGCTCCGCGATTGGCTCTTCTCCCGTCAGCGCTACTGGGGCGAGCCTTTCCCGATCCTGTGCCGCGCCGACGGCAGTATCGTCTCGGTCGACGAGTTTGAGCTGCCGGTTACCTTGCCCGACGTGGAGGATTTCCACCCGCACGCCAGCGACGATCCCGACGCCGAGCCCCAGACCCCGCTGAGTAGAGCCACGGACTGGGTAACGGTTCGGCATGACGGCGAGGAGTATCGCCGCGAAACCAACACCATGCCGCAGTGGGCCGGCTCGTGCTGGTACTACCTGCGTTTCTGCGATCCGCACAACGAACACGCGCTGATCGACCGCGCGGTCGAGCGCTACTGGATGGGCGGCAAGCTGCCCGACGGCACACCCAAGCCGGGCGGCGTCGACCTCTACATCGGCGGTGCCGAGCACGCCGTCCTGCACCTGCTGTACGCCCGCTTCTGGCACAAGGTGCTCTACGACCTGGGCTACGTATCCACCCCCGAGCCGTTCCACAAGCTCTTCAACCAGGGCATGATTCTGGCTTTCACGTATCGCGATGCCCGCGGCGTGTGCATCGAACATGAACAAGTCGAGTTCCGTGGCGAGGACCCATACCACAAACAGACCGGCGAAAAGCTCGCCGCCACGGTCGAGAAGATGTCGAAGTCGCTCAAGAACGTCACTAACCCCGATGCGATCATCGACGAGTACGGGGCCGACACGTTGCGGCTCTACGAAATGTACATGGGCCCGCTCGAGGCCAGCAAGCCCTGGAACACGCGTGATATCATCGGCGTACACCGCTTCCTGCAACGCGTCTGGCGGTTGGTCGTCCCGCCGCCGGTCGAGGGTCAGACGGAACCTCCTCCTCCGCTCAATCCCAAAATCACTGACGAGCGTAACGAAGCCCTCGAACGTCTGCTGCACAAGACGATCAAAAAGGTCAGCGAGGACATCGCGCGATTGGCCTACAACACGGCGATCGCCAAGATGATCGTCTGGTCCAATGAGGCGAGCAAAGCCGATACGCTCGGCCGCGATCAACTGGAGCGGTTCCTGCGGCTGCTATCGCCGTTCGCTCCACATCTAAGTGAGGAGCTTTGGCAGCGGCTGGGTCATACGGAGTCCCTCGCCCGCGAGGCTTGGCCAACTTATGAAGAGGCTTTGACACGGGATGAGACCGTCGAGTTGGCCGTTCAGATCGAGGGTAAGCTGCGCGACAGGGTCACCGTGCCCGTCGACGCCTCAGACGAAGAGGTGGTTGCCGCCGCGTTGGAGCGTCCGATTGTTGCGAAAGAAGTGGCCGGCAAGCCGCTTAAGCGCACGATTGTCGTGAAAGGCCGGCTCGTCAACCTGATCGTATAGCCAGCGTGCTCCTGGCGGGAGCGTTCTGTCCATGTTGCGTTGATGGGTGGCACGGCCGTGTCGGCCGTGAATACCTGCGGCTTGTACACGGCTGACACAGCCGTGCCACCCATCAAGCGATGCTTGACAGAGCAGTAGTAGCAGCACCACCCGATCTTGGCCGACGCTACATATTCCGATAATATAAAGCGGATTCAAGACTCCGATGGGCTTGGTTCGATAAAGTTTCCGGAAAAAACGCTTGCGGGAGCTGCCCGGCGGGCTTATTCTTACAATATGGGGAAGTTGTTGTCTGCCGCAGCCGAGGGTAGCAATTGTATTAATGCCCGGAGCGCGGCGGGAAGGGAGTAAAAGATAGCGTCGGCGCTCCTTTACCGGGGGCGCGGTGCTTGATTGGGAGGTCGCTGGGCGGCCGGTGCAACGTATGCGTTCAATTGGCTCGCAATTGCGTACGCAGCACTGGGGGGTATGGGGATTCTCTTTACCAGAATTGCTGGTGGTGATCGGGATCATTTGTTTTCTGATTGCGATCATTGTCAGCCCGTTGCGGCATGCACACCGACGGGCTCGGGAGGTGTGCTGCGAAAGTCAGCTCCGACAGATCGGCTACGCTCTCCAGATGGGCCTGAGTAACGACCAGTGTTACCCCTACGTTGATGACGGCGGCAGCCCGGTGCGCTACACCTGGATCGACGTCCTGGTGGAGCAGGAACTCTTGGGCAACGTCAACGCCGCCTATTGCCCCGAGGACTCGCAGCCTGACGCCCTCAACGCCGACCGCGCGCGGCACCACAACCTGTTCTATCCTGGGCACGTGAGCGAGTATGGCATCGATTACAGCTATGGGATTAGCGTCCCGCTCGCTTCCTGCGGGTGGCGCTGGAACGGCAGCTTTAAGTTGCCCGGGGATCATTCCCCCCGCCGCTTCGAAAACCACGACCGAAACCCGGCCGAGCGCGTCCTGGCGGGCGACGCTTATTGGAGCGGCCTCTACAACCTGAGCGGGGACGCCCTTTGGTATCATGATTGGAGCTACCCGACTCAGTTCGATAACACCGTGGCTTGGCGGCACGCCGATTTTGCCGCCAATTTGTTGTATCAGGATAGCCACGTGGTTCGGCGGAAGTTCCTGTTCGATTCGGTCGAGCCCCTCAATACTTCACGCAGTTGCCTCTGGTACCCGGGCGAGCCGCTCAACGTCGGTCCCGAGCACCAATACGAGGGCAACTACTATCCCCATGTGCCTCCCATTGACAGGAGCCACAATTTTACCCGGAGCCTCATCTGGCGCGAAATGATTCCGGAGTACTACACCCGCAACCTGCTCTGGACCCGGATTGGGCACAAATAAGATTCCCCGTTTACATTGAACAATTGCAAAAGTTCAGCCGTTTGCAGCTAGCATTCAGCAATCAGCTTTCAGCGGTCAGCCATTTGCGATGTTAGGTGGGCAGGTGCCTAACATCGGTCATAGCCCCGCGAAGCTCTC
>JAGMDK010000320.1 GCA_023128695.1 Phycisphaerae bacterium | reverse complement strand
GCGGGCTGAAGAACGTGGGAACGTGGGAACGTGACAAGGTGATGGGGCCGCAATAGTTGGCGAACGACCGCGCGGGCTTCAGGCCCGCGGCTCTTCTTCTCGCTGGCGCGGCTCTTCGTAGTTCTCGCGTATTGGCGTCGGCGTCGAGAAGCATATAATCGAACACATGTACTATCGGCAGCGAAAGGCATGGCTGTGCGTGTTGGGGGCAACCGCGGGTGCGCTGTGGGGGACGCCGGGCTGCGACAGCACGGCAGCCAGGCGGCGGGCGCTGGCATCCGGAAATCCCCTGGACCGGGCCCGGGCGGTCGTGCAAGTCGCGGAGGGACGCGACCCCGACGCGGTACACAAGCTGGTGGACCTGCTCGACGACCCTGACAAGACGGTGCGGATGTACGCGATCATTGCGCTCAAGCGGCTGTGCGGGCAGGATTACGGATTCCGCTACTATGCGGATGAAACGGAGCGGAGGGCGGCCGTGCAGCGCTGGCGGCAAGCCTTGCGGACGGGCGAAGTGACCCTGGTGCCGCGGACACGACCAGCCGGCGTGCAAGGAAGCACGAGCGAGCTTGACGGCCGGACCGCGGCGCGCCTCGGAGTAAAACAGAGCCATGATCAGTACCCCGAGCGTCAGCGACGGGCCAAGTTAACGCCGGCGGCGAACGAAGGCAGGAGGCCGTGAGCGCGGCGACCATGTTGAAATTTGAACTGACGAGTGATCCAAAACGCCTGCCCGAGGTCCGGGAGCGCGTCCGGGGTTGGATCGAGGGGCACGACTGGCCCGAACGCCAAGTGGGTGAAATTGTCCTGGCCCTGGACGAGGCGGTGACCAACATTATCCGGCACGGCTATGAAGGCGACCCGCGGCAGCGGATCCTCGTCTGTGCGGAAGTATTCGATGATCCGGAGCAAGGGCAGGGCGTGGAAATCCGCGTGCGTGACTTCGGCAAGCAAGTGGACCCGGAACGCATCTGCGGCCGTGATCTGGACGACGTGCGGCCCGGCGGGCTCGGCGTGCACATCATTCGCGCGTTGAACAGCTCGGTGGAGTACCAACGGGCCGAAGGTGGTGGTATGCTCCTGATTATGCGAAAATTCAAGACTCACTCCGCCGACTATGGCGGCCAACCGACGGAGCACTGATGAACGACCCCGCGGACACATTGCAGGTCAACACAACGACCGCCAGCGGCGTGCCGCTGGTGAGCGTGCGTGGCGAGATCGATCTGCGCAGCTCGCCCATACTGCGAGAGTCGCTGCTGGAGTCGGCGGCGAAACTCTCCGGCCCGCTGTTGATTGATTTGTCTGAGGTGAGCTACATGGATTCGTCGGGGGTCGGCACGCTGGTCTTCGTCAAGCGGGAAATCGAGCGCTCCGGCCGGCGGCTCGTCCTGATCGGCTTGCAGCCGCGCGTGCGGAGCGTGCTGGAGATCACGCACCTCGACAAGTTCTTCACCATCGTGCAAAGCCTGGACGAGGTGCCCAAGTCATGAATACCGCGCCCGGGCAGCCCCGGGCGGCGGGGTGGCGACACCGGGTCGAAGCCCTCGGAGCCGGCGTGCGCGGGGGTTTCGGTGGATTAGGCAACGGGATTGTCTATGTCGGCGGGCTCGTCCGTCTCTACGGCTCGGTCGGCCGGCGCGCGGTGCTGGCCCTGCGGGGCGGCCCGCACCGGATCCGCTGGTCGGCCATCGTACAGCAAGCCGTCCGCGTGGGCGTCCGCAGCATCCCCATCGTGGCCCTGGTGCAGCTTTTCATCGGCATCATTCTGGCCCTGAACATGGCTCCCACGCTGACCGAATACGGACAGCTCGAAAGCGTCGCCGATATCGTCGGCATCTCGATGTTCCGCGAGATGGGGGCCCTGATCAGCGCCGTGATCCTAAGCGGGTTCGCGGGCGCGTCGATCGCGGCGGAACTCGGGGCGATGGTCGAAGGCGAGGAAATCAAGGCCCTGCGGGCTCACGCCCTGGACCCGATTCGTTTCCTGGTTGTCCCGCGCGTGTTGGCCACGACCGTCATGATGGTCGGGCTGACCGTGTTGGCCAACATTGTCGGCGTGTTGGGCGGCTTCCTCACCGCGGTCTTCGTGCTCGACGTCAATCCGCTGACATATATCGACAATACCCGCCTGGCGTTGACACTGACCGACTACTTCACCGGGATGTTCAAAGCCGGCGTGTTCGGCGCGATCATCGCCGGGCTGGCCTGCCACGAAGGGCTGAACGTTCGCGGGGGGGCCGAAGGGGTGGGGCGCGCGACCACCACCACCGTGGTCAAGAGCATCGTTTGCCTGATCGGTGCCGACTGCATCTTCACGGTCGTTTTCTACGTGCTGGAGTGGTGAGATGCCGCTGGTCGTCGGCATCGACGAAGCCGGGTACGGGCCACTGCTCGGACCGCTCGTGGTCGGAGCGACGCTGTGGCGAGTCCCGCCGGCAGCGGTAGGGGGCGATTATTGGCAGCGCTTGGAAGGCTGTGTCGCGCGCTCCTCGCCGCGGGGAGAAACGCGGCTGCCGGTCGGCGACTCCAAGAAAATCTTCAATCGCAAGCGGGGGATTGTAACGCTGGAGCGCACCGTGCTGGCCTTCGCGCGGGCGGCGGGCGTAGAGAAGTGGGAAACGCTCGGGGATTTCCTCGCGGCGCTGGGCTACAAGCAGGATCCCGCCGCCGTGCTTCCGTGGTACCAGGACCTTACGCGCCGGCTGCCGGTGGACCCGGCCCGGTCGGCGTTCGCGGGGGCCTCCGAACGCCTGCGCTCAACCATGGCGGCCGAAGAGGTCGTGTGTTGTGGGCTGAGCGCCAAGATCGTGACCGAAGACGTTTTCAATCGCCGGGTGACTCAGACGCGCAACAAGGCGGCCCTTCTCCTCGAAATCGTGCTGCGCCTGGTACACTCGGCGGCGACGCAGGGCGGCGATCAGGACTTGCACGTGCTGGTGGATCGGCTCGGCGGTCGGACGGACTATCGCGGGCTGCTCATGGGGGCGTTCCCCGAACGGCACATGCATGTGCTCGAAGTGAGCGACTCGTGCAGCCGCTATCGCCTGGCGTCGCAACGGAATGATTGGCACGTGGAATTCGTGGTCGAGGGGGATCAGCGGCACCTGCCGATTGCCCTGGCGAGCATGTTGGCCAAGTACGTGCGCGAGTTGTTGATGGAGCGATTCAACGCGTACTGGCGTGGATTGGCGCCGGAACTCAAGCCGACCGCCGGGTATTACAAGGATGCGCAGCGTTTTCTGAGGGACATCAAACCGCTGGTTGAAAGCGGGGGCATGCCGTTCGAACGCTTTGTGCGGGCGCGGTAATCTTATGCAATTTACAATGACCGCGACACGGGTCATGATTCAAGGTGGTGCGGGCCTCTGTGCCCGCCGTGGTTGTGTGGCACGGCTGTG
>JAGMDK010000032.1 GCA_023128695.1 Phycisphaerae bacterium | reverse complement strand
GGTCAGGTTCGTCAAACCCGACAGCGGCGACAGGTCGGCGACAGGAGTGCCGTTCAGATACAGCGTGGCCAGCGACGTCAAGCCCGACAGTGGCGATAGGTCAACGACCCGAGCGCCCTCCAGGTCCAGCGTGGTCAGGTTCGTCAAACCCGACAGCGGCGACAGGTCGGCGACCAGAGTGCCGCGCAGGTCCAGCGTGGTCAGCGACGCCAAATCCTTGTCCGTGATCTTGCCGGACGGCTTTTCCAATGCATCACGTATTGCCTGCTCGATAATTCGCGCCGACGCGGCCTGCTCTTCTGTTGTACACATTTGCTGTTCCTTACTCATGGGACTGGCAATCGCGCCACCCTTTGTTGCCCCGTTGCCTGGTTGCCTTGGTGCCTGGTTGCCTTCTTAATTCCGCGCCGCTTGATTCGCTAATCAGATCACTTGCCGTGCACTTGCATTGCTTACCTCGCCACATCGCTTGACACCGCAGTCGTCGTTTCATTCTACGACCCTCTTGCCCCCGGCCACTCGTATTGCGCGTTGAGCCGCCTCGCGGCGCGTCTTGGTCTTGTGGCACTGGCGACATAATACCTGTAAATTTTCAGGGGCTTCGGTTCCACCATCGATCAACGGTATAATGTGGTCTAATTCTAGATGGCCAACCAACGGATAATTGGGACCGCCCTCTCGGAGCGGTTTCTCAAAGAGTTCACCACACATACGGCACACACAACCGTCACGTACAATTACATGTCGCATTGCCCAGCGCACACCGCAATACAATCGATACCAAACAGCGACCTTACATTCCGTGCTGCCACACCACTTCCTTTGGCGCTTTGTCAGCGCCTTGCCGCAAGCGCGGCACTTGCCAGGCTCGCCGTAGTCCGGCCACGAGTTGATTGATTTCCAGCCGTGGCGCTCGATTGCCTCGTATATCGAGATAGTAGTACGATATGGAGTCACATGGCCGGTTCCGCAACATCTCCCGCAGGGATGTCTCTGAACCACACCTCGCCCACGACACTCAGGACATTTAGTCGAGTATGGCATTAATCACACACCCGAGATCCTCTCAACAAGCACATCCACGTCGAGCGCATCCAGCGTTCCGTCCCCGTTGCAGTCGGCCAACCATCGATTACACATGGGCTGAATCAGGTCGTAGGCAACGTCGCCGGACAGTGCCGCCACGAACGGATCGATGTCTAGGGCGTTGACCGAGCCGTCACAGTTACAGTCGCCCAGCGGCGTCACCACGATCGCGCCCCAGTAGACGGACGTTGCGACGGTCCACCAGTAGTCGTCGGCTAGCTGCTGGGCGCGCGGCCACGGCTCACGGAAGTTGACCCACACGTAGCCTGGTTCGGCATCATCCCGGATTCGAAATGTCAACACACAGGCCGGCCCGCCGTCCCACGTCTCGGCGCCGGTGCACTCGATGTACAGGCCGTTGGGGTCGGCCTCAAGCCATTGATCCGCCCATTCATCCGTCCACTCGCAATCGACGAACACGAGCCGGTCGTCCCAGCAGATCCAGGTGCGCAGACCATCGATCGGCGCATCCGAGTACCAGCCGACTTCGGCTTCCAACTCGGTACCGGGCGGGTGATAGTGCTCGGCGCCGGTTTGGGTCAGGCTGATGTGCTCAGTCGCCGAGGCACATATCACCACGAAGGACACGAAGAGCACGGAGTAAACAGAGAGCAGTTTCATGGTTTTTCCCTTTCATTCTTTTTATGCCATTCCCGTCGCCGCGCGGCCGCAATACTCAGCGCCTGGTGCAAGGTGTTGCCGGTGTATTCGATCTCTAGATACCGCGTGTGTTCGCCGCGCACGGCGATCTTGTTACTTGGTCCGTCGAAATCGGGGTTGTCGCAACAAATCGTCACGGCGCTTCCTTCGTCATTTCGCAATTTCTTCTTTGGTACTTCTCTCCAGCTTGTTGCGCTGGTTCACGCTTGCGAAACCACTTGCTGGCCTTGCGCCATATCCCTCCATGGCACCAATACCATTTCCATCCACCATTGCCTTGGTTGTCAAAATCCACGATCAGTCCACTCTCTCGCATCGTCTACTCCTTCGCCCCCGGTCATCGTCGCCATCTTTTCGTCAGTCAGACCCGCTCAATCACACATACGCAACTCTTCTCGTGATTTCCGCCACTTGAATCGGAACCTCGGCAGTCCGACCGGGTTCCGAAACCGCCACTCACGGCGCGCAAGTATCAGCCGCCATGTCGGCCGTTGCCGCCAATATCGCATGTGCCGGGCCGACCTCGCCACGTTTTGGCCATCAATCACGGACATGTTCGTGACATCTCTTGTGGGGTACCAATTGCACTCTGAACCCTCGGTGCCTTCGGAAACTCCCTCCGCCGTGCCCACTCGGGCCAATCAGCCATGTTCTTGCTGATCCGTCCATCGGGCAGTGGAAACGCCTTGACGAAGATCGGCACGTCGAGATGGCTGTAATACTCGATCAAGCCGCGCATCCACTCCGGCCGGCAGATTCGCCGACCCGGTCCGGTTTCGGGGCCGATGATTGCCCAATCTATTTTCGGCGGTGGATTGGCTATCGATTCAAGTAGTGGTTCAAACGACACAAACCGCACTGCCGCGTCGATCTCCAACAGAGTCGGGACGCGTTCATCGGCCCGGCGCTGATCCTCGACTGTAACGGCCAGCCAGACATTAGACGATGCCCCAACGGGCAAATACACCTGCACGTGATCGGGCCGTTTGGTTAACACCAAGTAAGTGTGCCGCGGTGTTTTTTCCATTACCCGATAGACCCGGTGCAGCCATTCATACGGCACGTCTTCGTGATGTAGGTCGCCCATCGAATTGACGAACACGCGCCGCGGTTTCCGCCAGTGCAACGGTTTGTCCAACCGATCCGGATGAAACGTGACTTGGAACGGATTCACCTGATCATAACCATACCGACCGCGCAGGAACCGCCCCTCCGCCGCGCGTCGAGCATAGCAGCGTTCGCAACCCACGCTGAT
This sequence comes from Phycisphaerae bacterium, assembly GCA_023128695.1. Taxonomy (GTDB): domain Bacteria; phylum Planctomycetota; class Phycisphaerae; order UBA1845; family Fen-1342; genus JAGMDK01. Next base: position 7,808 of record JAGMDK010000032.1, on the reverse strand, counting down.
CACCGAGTTCCCACACCCCGTGATCGGGTTCCAGGTCTTGTGGCACCATTCGATCTTCGTGTCGCTCATACCGGCACCGACAATCCAAATTCTTTCCGCAGTTTCAAGCACGCTTCGCAACCCACCTCGTATTCGATACAGATTCGCGGCCTAATTTCATGATGTGTGCACCGGCCCGTTTCCATATCGAGCCACACGCAGGGGCAATCCTCGCCAATGTGCTTGTCCAACCACATCCAACGTGGTGATTCAATCCATTTCCTGAGCCACCGCTTCTTGTTCTTTGGCAATGCGTTGTAGCTCTTGTCGCCACCGACAGGAATAAATGGCGGCGTGCGCATGTGCATGCAGCACAATCCGCAGCCCTTACAGGCATCGGCGTCTAGCGGATTCCAACTATCGGGTTTGGCTGCCTGCCTCACTCTTTCAAATCCTCCGCCGCCCGGTGATACCGTTCTTCATCCCAGCCCTGTTGCTTGAGTTCCCGGCGCAGATAGGCTTGGTCGTATCCGGCGCGCCGGCATGCGGCGCGCAATTTCAGCAGCGCCCGCGCGTCGGGTGCGAGCCCCGACTCCCGACCTGGTTGCCTCGTTGCCTGGTTGCCCGGTTGCCTTCCGCCCTCTCTATCCCCATCATATTCGCATAACCGCGCCACCGCCGCGTCCTCGTCGCGGGCCGGCAGCAGATAGCGTTGATTCTTGATCAGGCCGACGAAGTACGCGCCGGGATTGTCACCCAAGCGCAGGGCATGTTCGGCCGCGGTCACGAACTTGATCCGCCCGTCCGGGCTATCCGCCACCCAACCGCGACGTACCGCGACGCGATACAACTTCAACAACCGGCCGGTATCGCGCAACTGCGCGGGTAGGATCTTTTGAAACGCCCCCTTCCACCCCGAATCCTGTCCTTTCGAACCCCCATGGCCATGGTCTTTCTTACCATAAAGACCATAAGATGGTGGCGCCTCATTTTGGAGCGCGCTCCATTTTGGAGCGCGCTCCATTTTGGAGCGCGCTCCATTTTGGAGCGCGCAACATCTTGTGGTGTCGCGCTGCTCGCGCCACAAGGGCCTTTGGCGGCCGGGTATGATCAGTGGGTCGAGGCCGCCACGCCGGCCGGGGATCCCGTAGACGTTGCCGCGCATCTGTCCGGCCCGGCAGCCGCCGACTTCCAGGCAAACCACGAACCCGGCCGTCTCGAGCCGCGGCAAATGGCGAAAGAGCGTCCCGCGGCCACAGCCGATCGCGGCCAGCAGTCCGGCCCCACCAACCGCGCCGAGCAGACTGCCCTCGGAATTGGGCGGGTCACAAGCATCGGCCAGGGCCTGCAAGATGCGGCGCGGGGTGCTCCGTAAGTCCCGCCAGACCGGATCCTCCCTGATCCAGCCCGGCAGGTGGTTGTGCCAGGAAGAAGGCAACGAGGCAACGAGGCAACGGGGCAACGAGGGCGACGCGCCCGCACCCTCCGTGCCTGTTGCCTGTTGCCTAGTTGCCTTCTTCATGCCTCCCTCACGGCCGCGAGCACACTCTGGAACTGCTCGTCGTCATCGGCCAGGGTCACCAGGTAGGCCGCCAGCAATAGCGCGTCGGCCTTGTTAATCAGCCCGATCGGCGGGCGACCGAGAACGATCATGCACTCAACCCCGTGGCCGCTGTGGCTGTCAATATGCCGACCGGCGACCCCAAACCGGTTAAATGTGTCGATCCGTTGAACCGTGTTCATATTACCTGGTTGCCTTGGTGCCTCGTTGCCTTCCTTCCATTCTTAACTCTTAATTCTGAATTCTGAATTTGCTCCAACAGCTCCCCGACCGACCACACGCACACGCCCAGTCCGCCATTCTCGTTGACCTGATTCAAAAAGACCTGCTGACAGAGTGTCGGTTTATTGCGGCCGACCTTGCACTCGACCGCCAGAAAGCGCCCGCCGGGCAGCAGACCCAGGATGTCGGATGATCCGCGCGGCCCGAAGCGTACCAATCGCATCCGGCCGTAGCGATCAGCGTAGCGCGTCGCCCCGGTATTGTTCCGCCACATCAAACAGCCGCGCAAACGCAGGACTTCCAGACAGGCCTGGACCAGCTCGGTTTCACGGCCTCGTTTTCGGCGGCTGGTTTTGAATAGGATTCGAGGATTCGAGGATTCAGGGACTCCAGCAGAGCGCGGCCGCGCCACACTTTGCGCCTTGGTGCCCGTTGCCTTGGTGCCTTCTTCCATAGTCATTTCGCGATCCACCTATAGCCACACTTGGGACAAACGCGCGGCGTCTCCTGCACCGGCGTCGCGGTCTCGGTCGTCTCGGTTTCCACGGCGGTTGGTGATTCGTCCAGCAGTTGTCGCAACTGCGCGTCGAGCGCCTCCAGTTCGGGCGTTTGTAGCTCGACCTCGTCGAGCAGGATACGCAGCGCCGCGCTATCGGCGGTGGCCATGGCACCGACCGGATCGAGTGTGGCCAGCAGTTCAGCCTCTTGGGCCGGGCCCCAGCGTCCGATCAGGACCGGTACGATTTGTTTGGGATCAACCAACTCGAGCCGCGCGTGCCCGTCGATCAGGTGTTTGGTGCGTTCGTTGTAGAGCAGTGCCCCGGCCCAGCCGTTTTTATCGAGCGTGTGCCGCAAGGCGGCCATCTGTTCACGCGGATGCCGCCGCCAGTTTTTCGGATTGCCCTGGAGCGTCCCGGCCGCCACCCACTCCAACCGCAGCGGAGCCTTCGGCCCTTTACTCTTCCCCCTGGTTGCCTGGTTGCCTGGTTGCCTAGTTGCCTTCTTCATCATCCCTCCACCAACACGCGCGCGGCGCGCAGCTCGCCGTTCTCGACGCTCAGCAACCCATTGCTACGCAGCCGTGAAAGATAGGTTCCAAACGTTCCGCCGGCGGCGGAGATCCCCACCGCCCGGCCCAATTCGTCGCGGGTTATTCCGCTCGGCCAACGTTCGACCAAGGCATCGATCATCCGCGCCGCGCCGCCACCCAGCCGACTTTTCCAAGCTTGCTGGATCTCGGCCGATGTCTGGGGACACCGACTCGGATCGCCATGTTCGGCCAGCGCCTGGGCGCTGGCCCACCAATAGCGCCCATCGCTCTCGACCAGCCCGGCCTGGCGCAGGCGTGATTTATAGGTTCCCCAGGTTCCGCCGGTGCGTTTCAGTTCGCTCAGTGTGGCCCATTGCGCCTCGGTGAAGCGAGCTGGATGCCGATCGGCCAACACGCGCGCCATCCGCAGGGCTCCGCCACCGAGAGGGCCATTATTATTTGAAGTTGAGATAGGAAATCCGGATTCCTGTTTTCGTTTTTCAGTTTCAAGGGTCGGCGGCCGCCGCTTGCGCTGCAGCGACTCGTTATCTTGGTGCCTTGTTTCGTACGTCTGTGCCTCGATCTCCGTGGGTACCGTCACATCCTTGCAAATCGATTTCGCCAACTGACCGAGCATATCTAGCTGACGCGGCAGCAGATGGAGGCGCTCTACCCAGAAGCGTCGCTCGGCTTGCCGCGCCTGCCGCGCGGCGCGCTCAAGCGCCTCTTGATCGATCGTTGGTTTCTTTTGCCGCCGCGGTTCGTTTTGTAGCTCGGCAATCCGGCGGCGGAGCGTTTTCGGATCGTTGGCCGCGGCCTGATCGACCGTGGCCGCCAGGCGCCGCTTGAGTTGCTCGAGGTCGGCCTGGGCCAGGCGGCGCGGCTTGACCACGCGCTGCCCGGCCTTGGGCGTGGCCGAGCTATCGAAGGTCCGCCGCCGCCCGACCGCGACCCGCTCGAAGATGTCCAGCCAGCCAGGCGACCAGAAGTAGGCCGTCCCGATCGGCAAGCCGGCCAGCTCGCCCATGAACTTATCGCGGCACCCGTGCGTATCGTGGGCCTGGACCCAGGCGTCGAGCGCCTTGCGATCGTGCGGCGAAGTGTGCCGGTGGGCGATCAGTAGTTCGATCTGGGTCAGGACATCCTTATTGACGCTGGCGGCCCGCTGGCTGATCAAGCAGACGCCGATCCCGGCCGCCCGCCCACGGCGCACCAGATCCTCGATCGCCCCGACCATGCGCGCCTCGGCCCCGCCGACCCGCTGGGGGATGAAGGCGTCACATTCATCGATCACGACCTGGAGCGGCGTACGGTGCTCAAGCTCTCCCTTGCGATGATAGAGCTGCTCGGCAAAATCGGTCACGAACCGTTTCTGCGCCCCCTTGCGCAGATGTCGCAGAGAAAGCACTAGGGCGGCCGACTGCTCGACCGCGAAATCGGCCAGGATGGCACCGTCGCTTTCCTGCAGCGGCAGGTCGCCGTGCGGACCGCCCAATACTGTAATTGGATATCCGGTCTGTTTGCCGTCGCGCGCGGCTTTCAGTCCCCACCAGACATCGGTCGGGTCGATGATCACCAGCGGTTGACCGCGTCGCAATTGCTCCTCGATCATCACCGCGCCGGTATGCGTCTTGCCGCTTCCACGATTACCCAGGATGGCGATCGTCTGCGTTTGCACTTCCAGCGGCAGCCGAAACTCCCGCCGCCCGACCCGCCCGATCAACAGCTTGCGGGAAGGCAACGAGGCATCGAGGCACAAAGGCACCAAGGGTGGCGCGCCCGCGCGACACTTGTTGCCTGTTGCCTGTTGCCTGGTTGCCTTCCTACTCATGTAATTCACGCTCCCAATCTTCAAGTGTCTCGCTCAGTATTTCCCGCGCCGCCGGGCCGTGTTCGCGTTCGAGCGCCTCGCCGGCGGAACGTAGCAGTCTGGCCAACCGGGCCAATTGCTCGTGCACCTGATCGCGCGGGATGAGCCGGCTTTCCATTTCCTCGCGCTTGAGTTTGTTGATCCTCCAAATTTCCTCGCGGCAAAGTTCGAGCATGGGCGTGACCGGCCCATTGAGCAGTGGATCACCGTCGGGCCGTGCCCCCAACCATTTAGAATAATAGGGGCTGATGCGATTGAGCAGGGCGAAGAGCGAGCGTAGCAGATCGCCCAGTGCGAGGCTTGGTCCGCCGATCGCCAACTGATATTTATCGGCCTGTTCATTGAGCGTCTTGGTTTGTTTGCCGGACAGGTGCCGGATGAGTTTCTGCGGGATGCGCTCCGTGAGCCGCGCCAATAGTTCGTAGAGGTGTGCGGGCTTGAGTTGCTCGAAATGTCCGAGTACGACCGCCACGGCGACGTCGAGAGTTTCCTGTCGTTTCTGGCGGCTGAGCCGCTTGATGGTCGGTGGGTCGCCGCGCGCCGCGCCCCCGGGCGGCCCGCGTTGCGTGGATTTTCTGCGGGCCCGCGGCCTCGATTTCCGTGTGGACTTCTCCATTTCATCACGTTCGCCTCACGTCGCGCATCGCGCGCGAAATGGCCCGCGAAAACCGCCCAAGTTACGCCGCCCGACAAACCCCTCCCCATAACCCCCGCCCCGACACTTACTTACCGCAACATTCGCCCCCAACTCACACAAAAATTCCGGGCATTTTGTGTTCGCGGCCGGACCGGGGCTATCGAAAGAACCTGAAAAGCATGACGCGCGTTTACATCGTTGCGCATAGTGGTTGCGTAAGCTGCTATATGCGCTCTTTATTATCTGACAACACCTGATGGCTGACCAATATCCCCTTGCGCCTGCGTTGGTTATTACTTGATCAGGGATTTTGAATCCCGCGCGTCTGCCAATTCCGCCACTTCGGCGCCTTGCGCCACAAAGACTTATGAATATCGACCCGGGCGCGTCGTCTATGGGCTCGCTGATTTGTTGACGTTTTCGCGTACCAGGCCACATAATAGCTGCATGGGAAGAAAACGCAAGGCTTGGCTCGTGGGCAGCAGCGGCCACCGCTACATTAAGAGGAACGGTAAGCGGAAGCGGCTGCCCGGCTACTACGCTGCCTGGCACGAATACGTCGGTAGCCGCCGCGTCACACACACCCACAACTTCGAGACACTGGCCATGGCCCGCACCTTCGTACGTGAGCATAACGCCCGCCTCGACCTGCGCACCCTCGGCCATATAATCCCGATCGCCCTGCCCGAGGCCCGCCGCGAGTTCATCACCGCCCTGGCGGCCCGCGCCCGCAATACGCGGATCCACTACGCCAGCGCTCTGGGCTGGCTCGAGGGTATTGTCCAGGACCGCACTGTCGATCGGATTACAGGCAGCGACATCGATCAGTTCGTCATCATGCGATTGCGACGCTGCAAACCAACCACAGTCGCCAAGCACATCCGTGGCCTGCGGCGGTTTTTTAATTGGTCGATCAGCCGCAATTACGCCGAGCACGATCCCACCAAACAGGCCACCGCCCTGCCGCGCAGCATTCAGCAGGCTCGCGTCCGACCACATGTATCGGAACCCCAACTGAAACGTCTGCTCAAGGCCCTGGACACTCCCGACCGCAAGCTGGCCTGTTGGTTGGCAATGAGTAGCGGCCTCGACCGCTCGATAATCACGCAGCTCGCGACGTGGCAGATCGACCTGGACGAGGCGGTGATCCGCTTTCGGCGCGGCAAGACCGGCAAGCTGCAAGCCGTGCCTATTCATCCCGATCTCCTGCCCCAATTTCGGCGACGGCTCGACGAGATGCATCCAAACAAGCCGATTCTAAGGGGCCTGTCGCGCGAGTCCGCCGAGCGCGACTGGTGGCGCCGCGCGACGATTGAGGCTGGGGTTGAGGGTCTCTATTTTCGGGATCTGCGGGCCTTGGCGACGATGCGTTTACAGCGTCTCGGCGGCGCGTCTTTGGCCGACACGCAGCGCCTGTTGGGTCACGCTTCCCCGACGACGACGGCGGCACATTACTACATCCCAGAAGTCCAAGCCGTTCAAGCACTAGAACGAGTTCCGCTTCCCGCGCTCCGGCGAGCCGCAAAACCGAAAAAATCCCGACGCGGATCTTCCCGCCGCCAGGCGTAATCACTGGCTGCAAATCACCGTTAGCCAGTAGCCGGCAGACCGAATGAAACCCGATCCCCAACTGCTCGGCAGCCTCCGCGCGCGTTATGGTCAAGGTAATGCTCATCTCGACTTCATGTGGTAAGTTTCATTCGGCCGGCGCCCGAACCGGATATTCCTCGCTGGCAACATCGGCGACCATGTCCATCCCGAGCACGCTCAGCGCCTTGATCAAGTCCCAGGCCTCGCGTTTAGCCGTGGCCCGATCGCCCGCGCCGGCTATTTCGAGCCACCCGCCCGCGTCCGCCGCAACCAAATAGCCCGTGCCACAATCAACCGCCGCGCGAATCGACACATAAAAGCATGAGGAATCGAACCCATCCCGCCCGTAATCCAACACCTCGGCCGCCTCGAACAAGCCACCCGCCATCCTCACAATCGCGTTAGCCAACTTGCCGGGCGCGACCGTCGGCGGCACGTCCAGCCAAAAGGCCGCGATCATCCCCTCCGCGTGGTTATCACGCTTATTCGGATCGACCAGCCCAATCACCAGTGCCGCGCGCACGATATCCATTAATTTACCTCACAGACAGAAGACAGGTCAGAGGATCAAGTTTTCACTCAAAGCGGTCGGGCGGAGCGTTCCGCCCGACCGCGGCATCAGGAGAGAAGGAGGAGGCGCATAACAGCGCCATCGATGAAAAGAGTTTTAGCATCAAAGTGGCCCGCGCCGCGGCAACGCCGGGTGCGGAAACAGCCGATGCGACACGGCGCGGGCCGAACAGTGGAAGGCGATAAAGTGATAAAGTAATAAGGCGTCATCATCTCTATTACACATCCTTCGCGCCCGCGCGGCGTCTCTGTTTATGGCTCATGCGGAGACCCTCCGACGGTGCGCGGCCAGTTTGTAATAGCAATCCCAACGATCGCGACTGCCTCGCTTGAGACCCCTCCGCCGCCG
>JAGMDK010000319.1 GCA_023128695.1 Phycisphaerae bacterium | reverse complement strand
TGCTCTTGAGCAGTGTCTTCTCTGACCGGCGCTCGCTTGGGCACTGCTCAAGAGCAGTGGCACACGGCTTGGCTCGGCAGGAGCCTCGTCCTCCCGTTGAGCCGCGCGGCGCCCCTGGCTCGGCAGGAGCCTCGCCCTCCCGGAGCAACCCGCACGTTTAGCGTTGACAGAGCCCTAAGTCCACTTGAAAGTACAACCCGCTGAAGCGATGATCGTCCGCTACAGCGAGGACCGACTATGCCGGCTCAGATACTCGACGGAGCGGCCTACGCCGCGGAGATTCGCGCCGCCGTCACCCGCCAGGTGGCGTGGTATACCGCCCACCACGGGCCGATAAAGCTCTCCGCGGTCCTCGTCGGGAGCGACGCCGGCGGTCGGCTGTACGCCGAGTCGCAACGTAAGCTCAGCATTAAGGTCGGCGTCCAGTATGAGCTGGTCGAGTTGCCGGAATCCGCCACCCAAGCCGAATTGTTGGCCGAGATCGACCGCCTCAACGCCGACCCCGAAGTCACCGGCATCATCCTCCAACTCCCGCTGCCGGGCCATATCGAGGACGCCGTCACCCAGTACCGCATCGATCCCTACAAAGATGTCGAGGGCGTCAACCCCGCCAACATCGGCCTGCTCTTCTACGGCGAACCCCTCATCGCCCCCTGCACCGCCCTGGCCGTCACCGAGCTGATCCGCCGCAGCGGCGTTCCGCAGCGTGGGGCCGAGGCCGTCGTGGTCGGACAGAGCCGTATCGTCGGCCGCCCGGTCACGATGTTTCTGCTGACCCACCTGGCGACCGTCACCGGCTGCCACGTGGCAACCCGCGATCTGGCCGCGCATACTCGCGCGGCCGACATTCTCGTGGTCGCCGTCGGCAAGCCGCGTTTGATCGGCCCTGAATACGTGAAGCCTGGCGCGGTCGTCATCGACGTCGGCATCAACCGCATTACCGAAGAAACTCCAGCAGGCAAAGTGGTCCGCCGCACCGTCGGCGACGTCGATTTCGGTTCCGTTTCCAAGATCGCCGGGTACCTCTCCCCCGTCCCCGGCGGCGTCGGCCCGCTGACGGTCGCGATGCTGTTGCGCAACACCGTGGAGGCCGCTCATAAACAACTGCACCGAAGAATGTAGCTCTGAACGGCCTGTTAGCAATCCGCCGCAAAAGTCGGCGCCGTCTGGATAATGTAGCGGCCGGGCCCCGTACCGACCGTAAAATGCAGGAAAACGTTCTTCCCAGACAACGTCCGGTACGGGGCCCGGACGCTACATGACTTTTGCGGCGGACTGTTAGCCGCCGGAGGGCAGCGGCGAGGCCGGGACCGCCGGGCGTTGGACGGGACGGTTGGCGCGCTGTTGGATCAACTCGTAATACTGCTGATTGGCCCGCGTCAGTTCGTCCACGCGCTGGTTGAGCCGGGCGGTCTCCGCGCGGGCCGAACTCCACTCGACCTCCTCGGCCTCAATTCGTTTTTGGAGCGCCAGGCTCTTGGCTTGCTCGCCGCTCAAGCGTTGCAGCAGGTCATCTCGCTCGCGCTGCAACTTTTGCAGCTCGAAGTCCGTGTCGCGTTTCTCGCTGGTTGGCGCGCACCCGCCGTTCAGCACCAAGGCAATGCCAACCCACAGTAAGAAGGTCGTCCGCCACATTTGTACCTCCCTCGCTCGTGCCTCGGGCTCGGAGCGGATCAAGGGCTTATGCTTGTTGTCTTGAAGAAGAGCCGCGTCATGATTCACGGTGGTGCGGGCCTCTGTGCCCGCCACGGATGGACAGGGACACCCGCGACTGGCGGGCAGGGACACCCGCGACTGGCGGGCAGGGACACCCGCGACTGGCGGGCAGGGACGCCCGCCCCACCAGCTTGAATAAGATGCAATCTGGACGAATCACACCACTCGCGTCAGCGCCGGCGGCCGGCAAAGGCCTTTCCGAGGAACAAGCCGGCCACCAGGGCGATGATCGTGACGGCCGCCGACCCGCCCAGGAAGAAGTAGAAGTTCGTACCGTCGCTCAGCAAGCGGCCATAGTCCGGCAAGAAACCCTGGAGCAGGCCTGCTAGAACCGTGCTGGCCACCGCCATGAGGATCACGCCGCCGACCAGTAGGCCGGAGAAGAGCCCCTCGAAGGGATCTCCGGTCGCGACCGCGACGGGTGCGACGGCCTCGCCCACGTCGACTTCCGCGAGCGCGTCTTCCTCTTCAACCTTTTCCTCTTCAGCCTCCTCGACTGCCTCGGGCTCGGGCTCCTCCACGACCGATTCAACAGCCTCTTCCTCCCCAGGATAAATCTCGTCGAGCAGGTCGGCTCCCAGGGCGGTGTCATCCGCTTCACGAGCCAGATCAAGCAGGCCGGAGCCGCTGCCGGCCCCTTCAAGCGAGATCTGGTCATCTTCCGTTGCGCCGGTCGTGATCTGGGTCTTGGCCATCGGGTCGGCGTCGATTTCGAGCTCGTCGTCGTCGAACACGCCGATGCCGCTGGCGGTGATAACCGTGTCTTCCTTCTTTTCTTCCTCCTCCTCATCTTCTAGCGGTTCGAGCCCAATAATGCTCGTGCCGCCGGAAGACTCAACGAGGGACGGCAGATCCCCGGTGTCGCCACCCGTATCTTCGAGGGGATCAAGTGTGTCTAGGTCGGCGGCGGATTCGAGCAGAATCTCGCCGCTATCTTCGACCGGGGACTCCGCTGGGACAGGCGCCAGCTTGTCGATGTCCTCGGCTTTGAAGAACACCTTGCCGGCGTCGCGGAACTCCCGCAGTTCGCCATCCCGCACGAGGCTCTTGATCTCGTCTTCGCTCTTGCTGAGCTTCTCACAAACTTCTTCCAGTGAGTAGAACGGCTTCTTGGCCATACTGCTCTCCCGTCGCATTCGGCGAATCAGTCCTCCGGCTGCCCGTCAACCGCCGGAGATCGCTGGGGCGGGTGTGTGGCAGTCGTCCGGGACGGAGCGAGGGACTGTTCGCGCTGTTGACTTACCAGCGACTGTATTTCCCGAAAATTGGGTTCCGCACAGTTAAAATCCTGTAAATAGCGATCGTAAATCCAGGATCGTCCGGCGAGCAGGCGCAGCTTGCGGACCCCGTTCACCGTGTCGAAACCGTAGCACCAAATGGTCCCCTGGTCCACATCGAGCATGAACAGCCCATATTTATCGCGGTCCAGCGGGCCGGTAAACGCGAAGACGCCCCGGGCTCCGGCCCGCGGCTGATTCTGAGCAAACGCCGACGGGAGCAGCTTCCCCCCGGGCCGCGTCCACAGAGCGGTGGCGATGACGGCCAATAGCACCGCGATAACCCAGTAGACCGTCTGACTCTGGGCGGGCGCGGTCGGCGTGTTACGCTCGGAGCCGCTCATTCGTGGCCCGGGCCTCCGTGAAAACATACCATCTCCCCTATAATGCTATTCCCCCACCGGGTCCGATGCAAGGGCCCTCTCTCAGGGTGTGGCTTGCCACACCAACCTCGATGAACGCGTCGGCGAATGAGAATGGTGCGTCAAGACGCACACTGCCCGGCTGTGACGACGCAGCGGGCAGCATTCAGAAGCTACTTGCCCTCACAGAACACATGCCGCGGCAGACCCGCCGCGACGAGCGACAAGTTGAACTCCAACAATTCAGCACTCCACCCGCTCAAGCGTTTGTTGTCGTGAAAGCTGCCGGCCTGAGGTACGGCTGGTACGCGGGCTGAGCCGAGCGTTCGGGGTGTAGCGTCCGCCCGGAGCCTGTCCCGATTCATCGCGATGGCGGACGGAGGGACCAGCAACCGGTTGTACGCTAAGCCTTCGTGGCCGCGCGCCGCGGTGAAGGTTTGGGAGACCGCACGCGGTCAGCGTGTCGCGCCTGCATCGATTTGAACATCTCGAGCATTTTGTCCAGGTCGTAATCACACTGTCTGGCCAGCGCCTCGCGTGCCTCACGTGTCCGAGCCACCACGGGATCCAGCGAACCAGTCGCCCTGCCGTTCATTCGAGATCCTCCTCGACCAGCATTTGCGGCGTTAGAATGGTGGGTGTCAACAGCCCTAGGCGTCGGTTGATCTCGGCGATGTGGGCCACCTTCCTCGGGTTGGCTAAGTGGCGGCAGTTCCAGGTCAGCAGGTAGTCCATCGCATGAATGCAGGCGAACGCCAGGTGAAAGCTGTCGCCCATGTGGCCCCTCGGCATGACCAAGTGCTCCACATAGGCCCGAGCGACCCCGCCGATCTCCTCGTCCACGGGCAGGACCGGCACACCTTCCAACAGACGCACTGCCGCATCCTGCCGCGGAAAGCTTCCCTGCCGCAGTTCAGCCAGGACCGCCTCTGACGTGTACAGTTCGTACTGCTGCCGATAGACCCGCCACCACAACTGCGTCTGGTGGCGCTGAAACCGGCTGACCACATCGTCCCGCTCGTCGAAGTACGCCCCCGGGATCGTGGTCTCGATGTAAACGCTCCCGGCCATCGTTAAGCTCCGTGATTATTATACCCCAGCAGGGCCTCGCGGCCCACCTCGCATGGCAACTTGACCAAGAAGTTCAGCGTCAGGGTTTTGCCGGTGCCGGGTGGCCAGCTATCAGGAGTCAGCCCAAGGCGTCCACCTTCCTGGCGCCGCTGCCGGGCTTATACAGGGTTCAGGGTTCAGGGTTCGGGGTTCAGGGTTCAGGGTTCAGTGAGGAGAGGGATCGCGGGATCGAGGATCAAGGGCGTCGTGCAGCGGGGGCTCCCTTATCACCTTATCACCCCACTGGCAGGGTTCGGGGTTCAGGGTGGGGCGAGCATACTCGCCCGCCGGTGTGCCACCGCGGTGCCTGCTCTGAGTGCAGCCGAAGGGTCAGCAGTGCTCTGGGCGGGAACCGTCACCTCGCGAACGTACTGCTCAAGAGCAGCAAGAGAAGGTGCGTCCGGGACGCATCCTACGCGACTTATGAATCTTGGCTACGACGCGCCCAGGTAATTCCAACGAGCCTTCTTGGACCATGTGTCGCTCCTACCGCTCATCTCGACGATCCGATCTCCCTCAATAACAGCGCGCTGGATCATGGCAACATGCCGTCGCCGATGTCGTGCCGTTTGTTTCCGACGATTGCGACGTATTGAATGGGCTGGCGGTTGGTCCCGACCCGGTGCTGGTAGCGCTGCGTCTTGCGAACCTCAAGTGTCTTGTCGGCCATCACTGATTGGATGAGGCGCGCGAAGCCGCTGCTGTCGTCCTGATCGAGGAAACTCGACTTGATGTTGAAGGCGATCCAGCCGCCGGGCTCGATCAGATTGTAAGCGTTGGCGAACGCCTTCGTAGGAATGTCCCCGAAACCAAGAGCCGCGACGCAGGTCAGGCAGTTGAACCCGTGCCTTGCGAGTTCACGTCGATCGCTCTGTTTCAATCGCGCCATATCGACGATGTGGTAGTCAGCATAGACCCCCGGCCGATCGCGTTGTGTGGCCTCAGCGGCGGCCTCTATGATGTCCACGCCAACCATAAACTCGACGCCGATGTCGGCGAGCTCTTCGCCAATCATGCCGTTTCCGGCACCGAGATCAAGTACACGCAGCGTACTTGCCGGCGTGTCGCAAGCGTCCAACTCGGCCTCGAAGAGCTTCCGAATCCTGGCGGGAGAGTCGCATTTGAGGATGTCGTATATGAGACGCTCGTACAGCCCGGGCACGGCGAAGAGTTCGTCGTAGTCATGCAGGCGAATCTCACGCCACTTTCCGTTCAGGCGGACCACGCACCACTCC
>JAGMDK010000318.1 GCA_023128695.1 Phycisphaerae bacterium | reverse complement strand
ATTGCCGCGTCATGATTCACGGTGGTGCGGGCCTCTGTGCCCGCCACGGACGGGCAGGGACGCCCGCCCCACCGTTGGGTGGCCCACCCCTTCGTGTCCTTCGTGCTCTTCGTGGTTCAATTTCCAACCACGAAGAGCACGAAGAACACGAAGAGTAAGCAAGATGTGTAACGAGTAGGGTATGTCCTGGACCACTGGTGGCGATTTCTCCAGTGCAGACATGTTTACGGCAGTGGTCAAGAGACGCACGCTCCATCTACACGTGTGGCTCCAACAAGGTGCCGGCGCCACACACGTACGGCCGGCGTATTTGCGCCGTTACTTTATGTTCCGGAGGATCGCCCGGGCAGCGGCTTCCGCGTCCTCGGCCCCGAGGACGGCGGCGCAGACCGCGACGCAGTTCGCGCCGGCAGCCATGACCTGAGACACGTTCTCAGCCGTGATCCCGCCGATCGCCACCAACGGCAGCTCAGTGAGCGGTCGGACGGCGGCCAGCGTCTCGGGCCCGGCGATGTGAGCCTGGGTCTTAGTCTCGCTCGGAAACATCGGGCCGACGGCCAGGTAGTCGGGCTCCTCGGCGAGGGCGGCCTCGAATTGTTGAACCGTGTGGGTGCTCTTGCCGACCAGCATGTCCGCGCCCGCAACTCGCCGAACTTCCTTTACAGACAGATCGTCCTGCCCAACGTGCACGGCGTCGGCCTGAGCCAGCTTGGCGACGTCCGGGCGGTCGTTAATCGCCAGCAAAATGCCGTGCTCGGCCGTCAAATCACGCAGTTGTCGCGCCCGGCGGAGCAACTCCCGGCCCTCAAGCTGTTTCTCGCGTAGTTGGAGGCAGCCCGCACCGCCACGGATCGCCGCGGCGGCGGTCTCCAGCCACGGCCGGCGGCATAACGCCTCGGTGAGCAGAACGTAGAGTCGCACCGCTCGCCAGCGCTGCCGCAGGTCGCCGCGCAGCACGATCCGCTGTTCGAGCTCATAGACCCGGTACCGGAGAGCTTCCGCGCCGGCGGCCGCGGCGGGTGAAACGAGCTTGCCGTATTCGCCGAGCACGCGGGCGGCCTCACCAGCCCGGGCGAAAGCGGCCCGGATCACGTCCGCGGGCGCTCCGCGGTGAAGCTCTTCCGGCGTCTTCAGGTCCCGCCCGACGTCGCTGACGATGTCGCGGGCGGCCAACAGCGCCTTCTGGCCGAGGGCCTCGACAACGTTTCGCAACTCGTGTCGGCACGACTTGACCGCGCCCGCCACGTCCGCGTCGTCGCGCACGAAGCGGGCGTAGTCCTCGATCACCCGCAGCGCTTCCCGCGCGCGGTTGAGATTGGCATCGATTATTCGCAGTACTTCCGCATCCACCAGCGTGACCTCTGAATGCCAACTTCGGGTGGCCAGTGTAGCCATTGAAGTGCAGGGATGCGAATGAGCAGTGCAATACGGTTCGCGGGTGAGCGGGCTTGCGGGTGAGCGGGTTTGCGGGTGAGCGGGAGGGCGAGGCTCTCACGGGAGGGCGAGGCTCCTGCCGAGCCGGGCCGTGTGCCACTGCTCTTGAGCAGTGCCCAAGCAACCGCCGGTCAGTAAAGACACTGCTCAAGAGCAGTGGCACACACGCCGAGCGGGAGGGCGAGGCTCCTGCCGAGCCAGGGTGCCGCGGCTCAGCAGGAGCTTCGCCCTCCCATATCCACGGCTCAGCGGGAGCTTCGCCCTCCCTTGAGCCTCGCCCTCCCTTCCATGGCGCTACCCGTCAAGCGCGGGTTGACAGAGCACTAGCTCGGAGGGACCTCTTCCGCGAGCACGCCGCGACGCAAATGACGCAACCGTTGTGCCGCGGCCCGATCCTCAGGCTTCTTTCGGCGATCGCCGGCGGTGGGGAAGAGCGAATCGTACGAGAACAGCGCGAAGTCGCCGCCCCACGCTTGGCAACGGCGTAATTGGGCCCGTATCTGCTCAGGCTTCTCGTGCAGGTAGATGCCGAGACCCGGTACGACGCGATAGCCGACCGCCAGGCGTTGATAGGAGTCGATGTCCGCTTCAAGCTGGCCGAGCTTCTTACTGTAGGCCATCGGCATGACGGCATCCACCAGGCCAGTCCGCAGCCAGGCGATGCTGTTCTGCAAGTACTCGTTATATCCACGCCGCGGATCGCGCCACACGGCGGCGGTCAGCGTCGCGCCGGATCGCCGGCGGTTGATGACCGCGCGGATTTCGCTCACCAGCCGCGTCAATTGATTCGCCCGCCAATTGTTCCAGGATGCGGGGTCGTCGTCGGGGGCCTTGCCCACGTCACGGCGGTACAGTGAGACGGTGCGCAGGTCGCGCGGATAGTTCTGTTTCGCGTTGGGCGACTCGTCCCAGGCGTAGCGCACGTAGTCCAGGTGTACGCCGTCCACGTCGTAGCGGGCCACGATCTCGCCGATCACGCTCACAATGTGTCGGCGGACCTCCGGCAGACACGGGTTGAGGATCACGTAAAAGTCGCCCAGCGGCTGTCGGCGGCCGGCGTCGTCGTGCAGAAACCAGTCCGGGTGCGTGTTATAGAGCTGCTCTGAGATCGGCGGCGGCACCTTACCCTTCCAGCCGGGCATCACGTTGATATACGCCTCTATCCGCAGGCCGTGCCGATGGGCCTGCTCGACGGCGATCGCCAGCGGATCGAAGCCGGGATCACGATAGTCGTACTCGCGTGACCACGGCTCGATTCGCGACGGGTACGCCACCGTCCCCTCGCCGCGGACCTGCCAGAAGACGGTATTGCAGCCGATCTTGGCGCAGTTCTCCATGATGGTGGCGATATCGCCGGGGTAGCGGTAGTGAAAACGCGCCACCCAGACCCCGCGCACGGTCTCCGGCAACGGCCACGGCGCCGCCCGCCACGCGCCGGCGGACGTCGTTGTCGCCCCGCCCGGCGTCCGGCAGCCGATGAGCGCGTTGAAATGAAACAAGGCCGCGCCAAACAACAAT
>JAGMDK010000317.1 GCA_023128695.1 Phycisphaerae bacterium | reverse complement strand
ACGTTATTTGTGACATTTGGCCAGCAGTGCTCGTCTGATCGCTGATTGCTGACCGCTGATCGCTTACTATAGAATAAAGGACTTGCGTCAAACTCAATAACACAGTGCGGAGTGCATTGCGACCCATGAGCAAAATCGACCCGAACGTCATTGTTATCGTTTCCGGCCTGCCGCGCTCGGGCACCTCCATGATGATGCGGATGATCGAAGCCGGCGGCGTCCCCGCCCTGATCGACAACATCCGCCAGGCCGACGAGGACAACCCCCGCGGGTACTACGAGTTCGAGCCGGTCAAGAAGACCAAGGAAGACCCTTCCTGGCTCGAGCAGGCCCCCGGCAAGGTCGTCAAGATGGTTTACCGCCTGCTGTATGACCTGCCTAATGATCGGGAGTACCGTGTCGTATTTACCCAGCGACACCTGGAAGAGGTCGTCAGGTCACAGGACGTCATGCTCGCCCGCCTCGGCAAAGAAGGCGGCGCGCTGGGCGACGAAAAGCTCATCGGCTTGTTTCAGCAGCAACTCGGCGAGTTTAACGATTGGATCGCCCAGCGGCCCAATTTCAAGATCATCTACATCAGCTACAACGACACCTTGAAGGCCCCGCAGGCGACCGTGAAGGCCGTGAACGAGTTTCTCGGCGGGAAACTCGACGCCGCGGCCATGAACCAGGTTGTTGAACCACAGCTCTATCGCCAGCGGGTGAAGGAGTAGCCGACAGCTTCAAACCAAGCGGCTTAGTTGGCTGACCGCCGCGCGGAAATCCTTCGGCAACGGCGATTCCAGGATAAGCTCGGCCCCCGAGACGGGGTGCTCAAAGCCGAGGCGGGCGGCGTGTAGGGTGAGCCGTGCGATCAGCGGCCGCTCGGGACGGCGACCGCTCGGCTTGTAGCCCGGCTTGTAATACGAGAGCAGCACGGCCTGGCCGCCGCCGTAGAGCGGATCCACGGTGAGCGGGTGACCGATGGCTGCCAGGTGCGCGCGAATCTGGTGCATGCGGCCTGTTATAAGCTGACATTCGAGCAACGTATTGCCCGCCACTCGCTGGATAACGCGGTAGCGCGTCAGCGAAGGCTTTCCTCGTCCTTTGGCGGCATGAACCCGGTTCAGCCGGCGATCGAAACGTAGCGGCAGATCGATTTCGCCGTCGCCTGCGACATAGCCGGTCACCAGGGCGTAATAGACTTTTTCCACGCGGCGCTGGGCGAACTGTTGCACCAGATGTTGTTGAGCAGGCCGGGTCCGCGCAAACACCAGCACGCCGCTCGCCTCGCGGTCCAGGCGGTGTACGATTCGCAGGGGATCATTTTTGTCGAGTTCGGGTCCGGCCCGCAGCAATTCCGCCGCGCTGATGTAGTCCCCGCGTCCCGGCGCGGAGAGCACCCCCGGAGGCTTGTCGACCGCCACCAGGTCCGGATCGAGGTGCAATATCTTCAGTTTTGCAGAGCGGGCCGTCGGCGCGGTCATGGCGTGCCGCCCGGCTTCGGAACCAGATTGACGCGCACTACGCGACGCTCGTGGACGAGGGAGACGCCGTTTCTGGGCGGGTCGAGCACGGTGATGACAGGCAGAGAGCGGAGTTGCGACTCGGGCGGCGGTCCTCCCACCGGCGGCATGCGGTCGCTGGAGAGGCGTACGAAGGCACTGATGTCCAGCGGCCCCAATGTCTCCAGTAGCATCTCCATGCCTTGTACCTCGACGTCGATCCGCCACTCGTTGGGGTCGACTTTCTCGACCCGGTACCGATCGAATACCTCTTGATCGCCGAGAAGCCGGACCACGACGTTTTCGACCCGCTTGCGTTGCCCCATCACTAACCGCACTGCCACGGTTACCTGCTCTGGAGTCGCCCGCACCACGCCGACCGTGCCGATCTGTTTCTCCAACACGACTCCCTCGAAGGTCTTGGACTCCTCCGGCACCAGCCCCTGGAGCCGATTCTCGCCCAGGGGCGCCCGGAGGCACAATTGCGGCTCGGGCGGCAAATCAGCTTGCTGGCGCTTCCGGAGGCGCACCTCGACGGCGGACGGGTCGATCCACTCCACCTCGATCGGCCGCGGCTCGTCGGAGACGTGCACGGGTACCCGTATTGTGACCAACTCGTCCACACTCAAGCGGAGTTGTTTTTTCAGGGTCACCTGTTCAACAGACAAGCCCCGTGTGATGATTTCCCGCAAGCCCTCGACGACGCTCCGGACATCATCGGCCGCGAGCAGATACTCGCCGGAGCGCGCGTAGACGTCCGGCAACACCCACGTCACCGGCAACGGCCGGCCGGGCGGGGCGTCGCCGCGCAATTGATCAATCGCGCGGGCCGGGCCATTGAACTCGGCGAAAAACACGAGTGCCCGCGGATCCTGCAAATCGACTATGTTCGCCCGGGGCTGCAAGACATCGACAATGTACCCCGGGTCGTCATGCCGAATGGTCAGCTCGACCTCGACGCTACTGTCGACGAAGGTCGCCTGGTCCACGAGATACCAGATGATTAGCGTCAGGGGGACGACCACCAACACCTTCCGTACCCGACGCCAGACGGTCGAGAAGGTTCGTTTCGGCTTGGCAGCCGCGGTCTCCGGCTCCCGCTCGCGGACGAGTCGCTTTGTCAGCTCCGCGGTCAGGTCGTCCAGGGTCAGATAGCGGGTCAGCTTGCCGTTGTCGGCCAGCGAGATCACCCCGGTCTCTTCGGACACTACCAGCACCAACGCGTCGCTCTCGTAACTCATCCCCACCGCCGCCAGGTGTCGGCTGCCAAGGGCGGCGTCGATCTCGTCGCTGTCGGGCGACGGGAACTGGCAGTTCGCCGCCACCACCCGGCTGCCCCGGACGATCACTCCCAGATCGTGCAGCGGCGAATTTGGAAAGAAGATCGAGTCCAGCAGGTTCGCCGAAACCTGGGCGTTGATCATCGTCCCGTTCTCGGCCCAGCCGATCAGGTCCACGTCGCGCTGCACCGCGATCAGGGCCCCGTAACGGTTACGCGAGAGATAACCGGCGGACTTGACCAGGGCGGTAACCAATTGCGACTGCGGCCCGCGTCGCCGCTGGAATGGGTTGTCGCCGACGCGAATCAACGCCCGCCGCAACTCCGGCTGAAAGACGACCAGCGCGATGAAGGCCAGCCCCATCAGCACGTACCCGTAGAGCAATTCCAGCCGCTCCCACCCAAAGAGGCGCACGACGACGGTCGCTACGATTAGCACCACCAGTACGCCACGCAGCGGCCGGGTTCCGCGGGTGCTGTGCAGGATGCCGGCGAACCAGTTCACGCACAGCCCGATCAGCACCAACTCGATGATCACGGCGGGCAGATCACCCTGGATGCGATAAAGAAGGCTGGTCAGCGTGTTGTCCATCGTGAGCACAGTATAGAATGGGGGCCCGTGGGGCTCCACTCGCCGGAGCCGTGGAACGCCGGATTCTGTCAACGGAATGAGACCCATGCCCAATCCCGATTGGAAGCCAACCTTACACGAGAATATCGCCCGCGTGCGGCGGAACATTGCCGATGCCGGCCGGCGGGTCGGCCGTGACCCGGATAGTGTGCGACTGGTGGGCGTCACCAAGTACGTCTCGCCGGAGGTTTTGCGGGAACTGCCGGCCGCGGGCGTCACGGATATCGGCGAGAGCCGCGTCCAACAGCTCGTCACCCGGGCCCAGGCGTACGGCCCGGCCCGGCTTGACTGGTCCGACGCAGCCGCGCAAGCGACATCCTCACTCCCGCGCTGGCACATGATCGGCCACCTCCAACGGAACAAGGTCAAGCTGCTCCTGCCCCACAGCCGCGTCATCCACTCCCTCGACTCGGAACGGCTGGCTACCACCATCCAGAATCAAGCCCAGAGCATGGACGCCATGGTCGATGCCTTCATCGAGGTGAACGTCAGCGGCGAGACCAGCAAGCAGGGCGTCACGCCGGATCAGGTCGAGGCGTTGGTGCAGGCTGTGTCCGGCTGCCCGCGCATCCGCCTACGCGGCTTGATGACCATGGCTCCCTATAATCCGGACCCCGAGGCGTCCCGACCCTGCTTCGTGCGGCTGCGCGAACTGTTGGAGCGGTTACGCGAAAGCGGAACGGCCGGACCGGAGTGCACGCAGTTATCGATGGGAATGAGTCAGGACTACGTCGTCGCGGTCGAGGAGGGCGCGACCTTCGTCCGCGTCGGGTCGGCCCTGTTTGAGAATCTGCCGAGCATCGATCCGCGCGGTGGTTGAGAGCGGGACATGCCGGAGATCGAGCCATTCTACGTGTTTCGTACCACCTTGTTCATCGCCCTGGCGGCGTACTATGCGGTCTCAATCTCATCGGCTGCCTGGCGCGTCGGTGTGTTGCTGCACGGCGACGACCCGCGTAAACGCCTGCTGCGGCTGTATTTTTCATACCAACTGCTCAGCTTCCGCGCCCGGCCGCTGTCCGGGGAATTGCTTCAAATCGCGTTCTGGGTCACGATTCTTGTATTGCTGTGGTGGTTGCACACCCATCTATAGGCAACGGTGACAATGCCGGAATCCGAGCCGATACAACCAGATACCGCCGAGGCGCCGGAAGCCGCGCCGAGCGAGCCGCAACCCGCATCAGGCCGGCGCCGCCGCGGCTCCCTCCTGGGTGGAATGTACGCGGGCCTGCGGCAGGTCGGGCGGGACGTGGTCTCGGTCACGCTGGGTCGGCTGCTGGAATCGCAGGCCGAAGAGTCGGACGAGTCGGGCCCGGACGACGAGTCCAACCTTCCCGCGGCCACGGATAACGCCACTAAACGAGTCGGCATGTTGCACGCGATGACCGAGCAGTTGCGCGGCGCCGCGGATTCCTACGTCGCCGCCAAGCTGGACGAGATCGAGGCCCGCGTGGACCAGAAGCTGGACGGAATCGAGCAGCGGATCGACCGGAAGATCGTCGAATTGCACGAGCAATTGGCGAAAATGCGAGACCGCGAACTGCGGCATCGCCTGCGGCTCCTGAAGATCACGCTCATTTTCACCGCGCTTGTCGCCGTGCTCTCGCTCCTGTATAAATGGATTGAGAAGATCTGGCAGCTTGCCTGAAAGGTGGCCACATGCCCCTTAGACGTTTGGACGAGGACAGCCGGGCGATCATCAAACTGTCCAACGACATCGCCCATGAATACGAGCTCGAGTACGTCGGCACCGAGCACATTCTGCTGGCCATCCTGCGTCACGACAACAGTCTCGGGGCCCGCGTCCTCAACAAGCTCGGGGTGGACGAACTCCAGGCTCGCGTGACCATCGACGAACTCGTCCAACGCTCCAAGGAAGACACCTGGGTCCTCGGCCGCCTGCCCGGCAGCCCACATTACCGCGACGTGATCGAGCGTGCGATGGACATCGCCGAGCAGCTCGAAGCCAAGCTCATCGGCAGCGCCCACCTGCTCCTGGCCCTCTATCACGACAAGCAAAGCACCGCCCAACAAGCGTTGACGACCCTCGGCATCAGCCACAAAAAATGCCGCGACGAGGTCCTCCGCCGGCTTTCGGCCGACTGATCCCAACGCCCTAACGAGCATAATCTGCTATTAGTGGTGTTTCAGAAAACATCTGGCGCCCCTCGGGAGGGCGAGGCCCCCGCCGGGAGGGCGAGGCTCCCGCCGGGAGGGCGAGGCTCCCGCCGGGAGGGCGAGGCTCCCGCCGAGCCGCGGCTCGAATGTAATCGAACATACGGCTCGGCGGGAGCCTCGCCCTCCCATTTCGACTCCCTCGATCGCGACGCTGGCACGGGCCGGTTTTCAATCATTATGAAACATTCAGGGTGAACTGGACAGTGGCCCGCCGAGATGCGAGACTCGACCGGAGAAGCAAATCTTTCGGATTGGAGATGTTCTGTGCGCATCGCTGGGCAGTCGGGAATTGTCCCTCTGGCGGAGCTTTATGCTCCGATCGCGGACGATCTCAAACAAAGCCAACGCATCCTTGCCGACGAGCTGATCAGTGACCAGACGCGGATCAGCGACCTCTGCCGCCACGTCAGCCAGTTCCACGGCAAGCTGCTCCGTCCGGCGTTGCTCCTGTTGACGGGCAAGGCGTGCGGCGAGTTGCGGCCCGATCACCACGTTCTGGCCGCGGTGGTCGAACTTGTACACATCGCCACGCTGGTACATGACGACGTCCTGGACGAGGCCGACATCCGCCGGCGGGCGGCGACGGTCAACCGGCTGTGGGGCAACGAGCGGGCCGTGCTGATGGGGGATTTTCTGTACAGCCATGCCTTCCACCTGTGCAGCAGCCTCGACTCGCAATTCGCCTCGCGGCTGATCGGCCGGACCGCGATCACGGTTTGCGAGGGCGAGATGATGCAAGTTACCAACCGCGGCAACTTCGAGCTGGCCGAGGACGAGTACCTCGACATCATTAGCCGCAAGACCGCCGCGCTGCTCGAGGCCTGCTGCCAGCTCGGGGCGTGGTCCGCCGGCGCCGACCGGGAAACGATCCGCCGGCTGCGCACGTTCGGCAATTCCCTGGGGGTGGCGTTCCAGATCGTCGACGATCTGCTGGACCTGACCGGCGACGAGTCGGAAGTCGGCAAATCATTGGGCCGCGACGTGTACGAGGGCGAGCTGACGCTGCCGTTGATCCACTATTTACGCGAGTCAACGGCGGACCAAAGACGACGCCTGCTGTCGATTCTGCGGGGTGACGACCGGCAGCGCCGCCGCGAGATCGCCGCTCTGCTCCAGAACTCGGACAGCATCGCATACGCCCAGGCCGCCGCCGCCGAGCACATCGAACTCGCCCGCGCGACATTGGCGGAATTGCCGCCCTCCGAAGCCCGCGACAGCCTAAGTACCATGGCCGACTTCGTCGTCGCCCGGCGACAGTAGGGCAATGTGTCATTCCGACCGTGTCTGGTTGGACGCGCGGAGGAACCTAATGCTCCGTGACAAGTACATTGATGGATAAGATGTGGTTGGGTGGCCCATCGCTTTAGCGGTGGGGGACGCGAATATGACGGCCAATTCGTGTCAACGCCAGTCAATCCGGGAAGACCTATCGGCAGCAGAAGATCGTGCCCGCCGCCGCGCTCAGGCCAAGTGCTCTCAGAATACTCCGCTGGCGCATTCTCAATTCGCTATTCAACGTCGCGGATTACCCTCAAATCAACCCGCGTTCGCGCGGGTTGATTTGTAGATGTCCATGCATTTGTTTGCCTCTAGTGTCTTTGTTCGTAGTCTGTCTCTCTGGTCTTCTGGAAGAACTCGCTATCCTGCTGATACTGACTGATTACCCAAGCGACGTACTCTCGTGAATACTGGGGGGAGGAATACCGGGGACAGTGGCAGAACTTATCTTCATCCCAGACCTTATACACACGGTTGATGCACTGGATATCAAAGGAGTTGATGGTCGTTCTGTCTGCCAAGCCCCTGTTGATTTCCGCAATCGTTTCCTTTTGACGAAACGGATGCGTAAGATCGTAATCAAGCTTGCGATACGCAGGGGCATCCGGATCGTCGACGATCCGGATAGCCCGAGCATCTGAAGATGCAAACTCACGCACCTCAACACCGGACGGTAATGTGTAGATTTGGCTCCCCGGAGGGGCTTTGACGACTTTGCGCATACCTTGGAGCCATGATTGTCTTATGGACTCAAGCTGTCTCTCAACGACCTTGCGAAGGTCGTTTGTATCACCAGGTTCGCTCTTTGCGCCGTGACGAAAGTACACAGTGCCAGCGGAGAATGCGGTCTTCTGCTTCTTGTCGCTGACTGCGTATGTACCAGGCTTAGTAAAAACGATCGGAATGGAGCCCCCTTCAACAAGAATCGCCGCAAGGCGATTGCCTGATTTGGCCTCTTCTGAAATTGTGAAAGCGTCGAACTGCACACCGGTGTACTTCTGGATTCGATCGGTCATTACAGCTTCATCCACGTCGAGAACCGGCGTGGGGTCGAAACCCGTTGGGTTGCCCTTGTTGTCCAGACCGATGAGAAGAACACCGCCACCGGAGTTCGCCATGGCAATGATGTCTTTCACGATCTCACACCATGCGTGGGGTTCTGAGAAGTCCAGACTGACCTTGAAGTCGACATACTTCGACTCTCGCTTGGCAGTCAGTGCTCTTTGGATGTGATTCTTCATCTCTGAGGCCAACTTCTATTTATATGGTTTCCTGATATACCCGCTTTCGGCGGGTGGCATGCTCCACGCTTGCGTGGGCATGTTACACGCACTGCAACATATCATGGCCACGAAGACGTGGCCATGCCACACCTCCGTTGACGTACGTGGAAGTTGTTCCGCCGGGTGTCGAACTGGGCGTTCGGGCTCGGGATATCGTCGTTGGCCATAACAGCTTGCCCCTGTGCGAGTTGACCGCCACGGCAGCGTCCGGCCCGCATTATCGCCGCGGCGAGTGGGCGGTGTCAACGAGTTTCGGACACCGGTGGCGTGTTCCCCCGCCTGCACGCGTCGTCTGCGGGTCTGGCCGAGCCGCCCGTGGGCGTTCCCGGATGATCCCGAGAGTTCCCCGAGCGATCCGGGAAGTTCCCCTGCCGATCCGTAAAGTCCCCCGGACGATCCGGGGAGGTGCCCGACCGCTCCGTGGTGTCCCGCGAGTCCCGCGTAGACCTCTACGAGCGATCCGCCGGCGTCCACCGAAGAGCCGCGGGCTTCAGCCCGCGCGGTGTGTCGCAGGAGAGTACTATAATGCGTCGCGAACGGCCGCGCGGGCTGAAGCCCGCGGCTCTTCGGAGTTCTCGATTTTCTCCCTAGTCGTGAGACTTATGAAACGCAATACTAGCACACTCGATGGAGAACCGAACCGATCCAGCACTGCCTATACTCGCCTTCGACCGCGGCACGCTGATTGTATCCGGAGCCCGGCGTCGCCCCGCTGAGCCCTTTCGCTGGGATGAACGGACCAGGCAATGGCGGTGTTATGCCCGGCATTACTCCGCGGTTCGCGAGGCGTTAGGCGGGTTGGTGCAAGATACACTGCCCCCGCCGCGGTCTGTCTGCTGGCCGCGTCCTCAACTGCCCGAATTACGCCCCGATCAAAAGCAGGCCCTCGCGGCGTGGGAGTCAGCGGGCCGACGCGGACAGATCATCATGCCCACCGGGACGGGCAAAACCGTCGTCGCCCTGGCCGCGATGACGCGCTGCTCGCTGGCCACGCTGGTCGTCGCACCGATCCGCGATTTGATGTACCAGTGGCACCGTCGAATAAGTCAAACGCTCGGCTTCAACGCCGGGATTCTCGGCGACGGCCGCCATGAGATCTGGCCGGTCACCGTCACGACCTACGACAGTGCCTACATCCACATGGAGCGGATGGGCGACAAGTTCGGGCTCGTGATCTTCGACGAGGAGCACCACCTGCCGGGGCCCAACCTCCGGCAAGCCGCCGAGTTCTGCACCGCACCGCGGCGTCTGGGTTTGACCGCCACTCCGGAACGCTGGGATGGGCGGCACGTGTATCTGGATGAGCTGATTGGCCCGGTGGTCTACCGCCAGGAGCTTGCCGAGGCGCGCGGGGCCACCCTGGCGGACTACCAGGTTGTTCGCATTCCGGTCGCGCTGCGGGCCGAAGAGCAGCGTCGGTATGATCTGCTCAGTCGGCAGATTCGTGAGTTCATGTCCGAACGGCGGCGAGGAGCCGAGAAGGGATTCTCGGCCCAGCAGCAGCGAGGGGCCGAGAAGGGATTCTCGGCCCAGCAGCGGGCTCAGCGGGGGTATCGGTGGGAGGATGTCTGCAAGGAATCCGGCTCCGATCCGCGAGCCCGGCAGGTGTTGCGGGCCTTTCATGCCAAAACGGCCATCGAGACGCGGGCGGCGGAAAAACTCCGCGTGCTGGAAGATTTGTTCCGCCTGCACACTCACGAACAGGTCTTGGTCTTCACCGGCTCAAATCGCATGGCGCGCGATGTCTCGCAGCGCTTCCTGATCCCCATGCTCATCGACAAGATCGGCAAACGCGAACGCCAGACGACTCTCGACGGCTTTCAGGCCGGGCGCCTGCGGGCCCTGGTGGCGAATCAAGTCCTGGACGAGGGCATCGACGTCCCCGCCGTCAAGGTGGCGGTCGTCCTCGGTGGATTCAGCTCGCCGCGCCAGGCCAAGCAGCGCCTCGGCCGCATCCTGCGCAAGCAAGCCGGAATCACGGCGGTGCTGTACGAAGTGGTCTGCCAGGAAACCCGCGAAGAACAACGCTCCCGCTCCCGGCGGCGCAGCGATGCTTATCAAGGAACGCGCCACTGGCACTTGTAGCCCAGGCCGGCTTGATGTAAGAACGAAAGAACAGTGGATATCCGTCGTCAGATACTTAACCTGATTTTAGCACACTGCTACCAGTTTACTGATCATGCCATCGAGGCGATGGAGTATCAGTTGAATAGCCCGGCACCGGCGAAACGCCTCGCGAAGTTGCTCATCCTGTCCACTTAAGTCCTCCCTGCTTTTCGGCGGTGTGCCACTGCTCTTGAGCAGTGCCCAAGCTGCCGCTGGTCATAAGAAGACACTGCTCAAGAGCAGTGGCACACGGCGATAGGTCAGGCCCCTTTGTTATCAGAAGATTCGTCCCACGGCATTGACGGCAAGGCTCGAAGCGCTGTTACGTAACGATCATTGTCGTAAGGACGCCCCTGACTGAGCACCTCGTAGATTTCGGAAACGACTACGCAGGCAATTAACTCCAGGGCCTCATCCTTCGAATGTCCGGAATCCATGAGACGATCGAGTGTTTCTTGCGTCTCCGGCGGATCGCCGGCGCTAAGGCTGGTTACTGACGATGTCAAACACTGTTTCCCGAAGTCGCGGATTGAACGATTCTGACATGAGAAAGTCCTCGCGCTTGTTAGTCCCAATGGTGTTTGCACAGCCGCCGGCCTCGACTCGTAAGCCGCAACACACCACGGAGCTCGATATCATATCGATTCGTATGACTATTTGGTATGACTGAGGGCCTGACACGATTTGTTCGATATAATGTGGTTTGGAGTGTGGCGCGGGCGCGCTGAAATGAAAGAGCCCGCAGCGCGGCCTTCGGCCGCAACCAAAGAGGATTGAGGATTGCGGATTGGGGATTGAGGATCGGGGGAGGATGGAAAAGGGGGAAGGAGGAGTGGGAGGAGGAGTCCCTGAAGGGGACGGCGGAATACAGCCCAGGGCGAAGCGCAGCGAGCCCTGGGTTGTTGAGGTGTAGCCCAGCGAGCCCCCGCAGGGGGCGACGGAAGTGCGAGCCTGCGTGTTGTGTTCAGAACGGGCTTCCACGAGTGTGGGCGCTTCCGTCGCCCCTTTCAGGGGCTGGCACCTATATGGGCTCTGTCAACCCAGGGCTCGCTGCGCTTCGCCCTGGGCTTTATTCCGTCGTCCGCTCCGCGGACTACCGAAGACCCATACTGAACGATGCGATGCTATCCAAGGAACTCGCCCTTTACACCTCTCGCCGCGGCCGGGCGTATCCCGATTGCCTGAAGCGCGCCACTCATGCCTGTTACCTGGATTACGCGGAACAACTGCTGACGATCTACCGCAACGGCCGGGGCAAAACCCGCGAACAACTGCACCGGACGGCGGAGACTGTCTTTCGAGACGAGCCCGACTGTCCGCCGCAGCGCATCCGAGCGTTCCTCCGGCTGCTCGATCAGGCCAGTGAATACCAGACCGATATAGACGGCCGAGCGTATCGGCTGCGGGGGCGGGTGTTCGAGCTGGCGGCTCGACAGCATCCGTTAGTCGCCACGCCGGATGCCCTCTTTCAAAACGCGGAGCGTGAAGTCAAGCAGGCGATTGCCGCCGAGCTCGGCACGATCTGGCCCCGCATCGAACGGGTCATGTACGCCGACCTGCCCGAGTGCCATCGGCTAAAGAAAATGGAGGGCTTCGCCACGCCGGAGCATCTGCTGCGTCGCTACAACGTGGCCCAGGCCCAGACGCTGCTCTTTTGGGCCGAGGAAATGACCGTCATGGCCCGGGCTGATTTCAAGCGCATCTTTCGGCACGCCAAGTTCAATCGGCTGTTGCACGAGGTTGAGGCCGTCGGCCCGCTGAAAAGCCCTCGGGCCGAAGCATCGGGTCCGGCGCCGACCACTTGCCGGATCACACACATTCACCGGCAAGATGCCGGTGCCACACACGAAGCATCGGGTCCGGCGCCGACCACTTGCCGGATCACACACATTCACCGGCAAGATGCCGGTGCCACACACGAAGCGTCGGGTCCGGCGCCGACCACCTGCCGGATCAGGTTCTCCGGGCCGGCCTCGATCCTCAAGCACACCCGCCGCTATGGCGTCGATATGGCCAAGTTCCTGCCCGGCTTGTTGGCTTGCCGCGGCTGGGAGATGTCCGCGCGTCTCCGCTTGCCCCACGGGATCGCGACGTTTGCACTGTCGCCGCGCGACGGATTGCGGAGCGATCTGCCGGAGGATCAAGAATTCGATTCAGAGGTCGAGAAAGCGTTCGCCGAGAAGTTTGGAGCGGAGCGGGACGGCTGGTGGCTGTCGCGTGAGGGCGGATTTCTGGTTCGTGGTCAGAAAGTGTTCGTGCCCGACTTCACCTTCCATCACACGGACGGCACGGAGGTCCATCTTGAGCTGGTCGGCTTCTGGACCCCGGAATACCTTGAAAAGAAGCGTCAGACCCTGGCTATGTTCGCCGACACGCCGATTATCGTGGCCGTCGCGGCTTCCGTCGCCGACCGGCTGGTCGACTTGCCGGTGAGCATGATCACATACCGCACACGGCTGAAGATCAAACCGGTCCTGGAACTGCTGCACAATCTCCGAACGAAATGAGGCAGATTATGTGCACATTCACGCGTAACGAACCTAAATGACCGTACGCGATCATGCGACAATGAAGAGCCGCGGGCAGCAATGAAAATGAGAATTGCCGCCGGCCTCACGTCTATTATTGATTATCGGCGGTGCGACCGGTGTGCGGAAGGGGGTGAGCGTCAACATAGTGGG
>JAGMDK010000316.1 GCA_023128695.1 Phycisphaerae bacterium | reverse complement strand
GCTGTGTCAGCCGTGTCGATGGGTGGCACGGCTGTGTCAGCCGTGTACAAGTCGCAGGTATTCACGGCCGACACGGCCGTGCCACCCATCAACGCAACGCTGACAGAGCACTAGTCACGTCCCTCTCCGGTCGCGGCCTTGAAGCCCGGGATGCGAATGTTCTCCTGGGGCTTCTCGTCCGGATGTACCGCGAACACTTCCACCCGCGCGATGTCCTCGAACGGCACCACGATCACGTACGCCCCGACCTGATAGTTCTCATCCACCGGCGTACATTCGAAGGCCAGCGCACTGCTGATGCCGATGTCCGCGATCTCCCGCATCTCGTAACTCAAACCGTCCTTGAGGTACAGGATGGTGCGGGTTTCCAGCTCGTCTTTGTATTTTTGGTACTCAGCGTCGCCGTTGCCCTTCTTGCTCTTGCGGGCCTCGGGGAACTTTCGCGCAGCGCACCGATTTTTGGCTTCCTCGGTCTGCCGGCGCAGCCCCGCACCGTGAAACCAGTCGTAATTGAACATAAAGCTACTCCGCGTCGGCATAATATTGTTGGCCGGCCACAGCTTCATCTGTAGCGCGAGCCCCGAATTCCCTGGTATCATCGTCGCAAATGACGCCGGCCGCGAAAACTCATCTTGTCAAGTCCCTCGCCCGCGGCGCCGGCTTCGACCTCGTCGGCGTAACCTGTGCCGATCCAATCCGTCGGGCGGCCTATTATAGGGATTGGCTAGACGCCGGCTATGGGGCCACCATGCAATACCTTCGCCGCAACGTCCGCCTCCGGGCCGAGCCGGCCCGACTTTTGGACGGGGCCCGGGCCGTTATTTGCGTCGCATTGTCCTATAAACGCAGCGACGGGTATCAACGAACTATTAGACCGCAGGTCGATGGGACGCTACCTCACCGGCAAGATGCCGGTGCCACAAGGAATCAACGAACTGTTAGACCGCAGGTCGATGGGACGCTACCTCACCGGCAAGATGCCGGTGCCACAAGGTATCAACGAACTGTTGGACCGCAGGTCGATCTCGGGGCCGATGCTTCGCCCGTACGCCCAACCGGCCTGATCGCCCAATACGCCCGCGGCCGCGATTACCATCTGGTAATGCGTGAGATGCTCGCGACCCTCGTAGACCGTCTACGGGGCCAATTGACCGAGCAGTTCGAGGCCCGGGCGTTCGTCGACACCGGCCCCCTGCTCGAACGCGAGCTGGCCGCCGCCGCCGGTCTCGGCTGGTTCGGCCGGAACACTTGCCTGCTCAATGAGCGCTTCGGTTCATATCTCTTCCTCGGCGAGCTCGTCACCACGCTCGACTTGGCGCCTGACACGCCGGTCCCTTCCCGTTGCGGCACCTGCATGCGCTGCGTGGAGGCGTGCCCGACGAAAGCGTTGGTCAGGCCCCGGCTACTCGATGCTTCCCGCTGCATCGCATATTTGACGATCGAGCACCGCGGCCAGATTCCCGCGGAGTTCCACGCCGCTCTGGGGGACCGGATTCTCGGCTGCGACGCCTGCCAGCAGGTCTGCCCCTACAATGCCAGGGCCCCCTTGGCCACGCATCCGGAGCTGGTCTCGGAGGTCATACCAGCTCGCGTGGACCTGCTTCAGTTGCTCAGTATGGGGAATGGTGCGTATCGCCGTCTGACTAATAATACTGCTGCCACCCGCGCCCGGCGCAATATATGGCGACGTAACGCCGCCATTGTGTTGGGCAATCTCGCCCGCGCCGACGAGAAAATCCGGTCGACTTTAAAAAAAGTCTGCTTTGATGCCGACCCGGTTGTACGGTCGGCGGCGGAGGCGAGCGCGGCACGTCTTGAGACCTCCGCGTGATTTGTTACCGGTCATAACATATTTGTTAAGCGACACTTATGACTCAGCGGTAATCTGATCGAGAGTTGAGTGCAGCGGCGACAGAAGGGTGAGACGTGGCGGAAAAGGGGGCTCAGGCAGCAGCAGCGAAAAAAAAAACGCCCCCTAAAAATAAGTTTGACTTGACAATTGGTCTTGGCATGGGCTAATATCTTATTTGTGAGCATTTGATCGGGGATCGGTCGGGAGTGGAAGCGCCAAGTCGGGCGTTCTCCTGAAAGGTAGATATCTGGGGAAAAAGAGATGAACGCACTTAAAACTGCGGTATTGATTGGTCTGTTCGCATTTTCTGCACATTTATACGCAGAAGATACCAACCCGCCTACGTGGCGAGGGGATGAGCTCACCACTTACCAGTATTGGGAGTTCAACACGTCGGACAATCCCTTGGCGCCCGATAACCCGGGCGGCAATCCCTATGGCGATGTCCAGGCCACGGTCACCGGGAACTTTCCGTTCACTCAGTGGCTCGACACCCACGAGGGCTATCAGGGCGTGTGGCAGTTCGAGGATTACATCCTTCTGGAGATCCCGAACAACCCGGCGCCCAATGATTACAAGGAAGTCTGGATTCAGATCACGTACTACGCCGAAGAGGCCGCGAATCCAGAAATCCTCTCAGTGCCGGCCTTGTCGGGAGAGGTTCAGGTTCTTGAAAAAACCGAGTTGCCGCTCCAGCCGGGAGCCACTTTGACCTATTGGCATGCGACCTACCTGCTCACTATCGAGCCGAATCCCGACTTTGAAACCATTTATATCATGCCGCGTGACTGCACGGCATGGGTGGATGAATTGATCGTGGACACGATTTGCATCCCTGAGCCGTCCAGCATCGTTCTGTTGGCGGTGGCCGGTCTGTTGCTGCGTCGTCGTCGTTAGGAAGTAAGGCGCGGTCCAGAGAGAATTCTCGCGCTTGACAAGGGAGTGGAATGAAAATGAGAGCGTTCATGAAAACCGCTGTGTTGGTGAGTCTCCTGGTAGTTGTTGGTTACGCGTATGCCGAGGACACAAACCCGCCGTCTTGGCGTGGCAATGACAATACAACTTATCAATATTGGGAGTTCGCTAGTCCAACCAATCCAGTGATGGCCGATAACCCCGGCGGCAACCCCTATGGGAACGCCACGGCCACAATCGCCGGCAACTTCCCCTACACTATGTGGATGGCGGAAGATCAGGGCTATCAGGGCGTGTGGAAGTTCGAGGATTACTTTTTGCTTGAGATCCCGAACTGCACAGTGTCCAATGATTACAAGGAAATCTGGCTTCAAATCACTTTTTATGCCGAGGACGGGGCGGACCCGAACTTTATGACGCTGCCAGCCATGTCGGGTGCGGTGGAGGTCATTGAGAAGAGCGAGCTTCCCCTCCTGCCGGGAGCAACAATTACCTATTGGCAGGCGACTTATCGCATCACGATCGAGCCGAATCCAGATTTCGAAAGCATCTATATCATGCCGGATGATTGCACGACCTTTATAGATGAACTCATTATCGACACGATCTGCATCCCCGAGCCGACCAGTCTGTTCCTGCTGGCGGTTGCCGGCCTAATGCTACGTCGTCGTCGTTAGGCTGGTCCCGGTGGTTTTCTGGTGGCGGGCGGACCGGTTGGGGAGGTTCGTCCGCTATTCGCACCGGGCTGCGATTTAGGGACGTCGAGTAAGTGTGGCCCGGCACACCGGCGTCCCGAACAGCGGGAATCACTTGGTTTCCGGCTGGTCTCACCTTGAGGTATGGGGTGGTTGTGTAAGCAATTCCAAGATTATCGGCGATAACGTCGTACTAGTTTGCCGGAGAAAAAAAGGAGAAAGCTGAAAAAGCCGAGAAATACTGTCTATTATCCCCGCTGAGAGCGAAATGCTCTCAGAAGCCGTTTGACTTTTGCGTTTCGGCCTAACTAGAACCAGTGCATGGAGATTGTAGTAACTGGTTCTCATTGGGTGAGAGAGAAGCGCATGGGTGGGCGTATGGTCTGCCTGGCGGCTGGGGAAAAACATGAAGGCAGCACGTGAAGTAATCGCTTTAGCATCGATTGTTATCGGTTTCGGTGCTGTGGCGAACGCGGATGATACGTATCCCGCACCATGGCGAACAAGTCCACCGGGGCAGGGGACTACGTCTTTACAAACATGGGAGTTCAGTACGGGGCCGACAGGTCCACATGCTAACCCCTATATCGAGCCCGCCGACGTCGACATGAACCCGTTCGGCGAGCCTGAGGCCCGCATATTTGGGGATTTCCCGTTCACTGTCTGGAAAAAGACCGATAACGGTCACCAGGGCGTTTGGCGTTTCGAGGATTATATCGAGCTGTATGTCCCTAACAGCCCGGTCCCGGATAATCGCAAGGAAATCTGGCTTCAGATGACCTATTCCGCCGGGTATGGGCACCAGCCGCTGGTTGTGACACTTCCTTATCAGTCCTCTATCAACGTCGTCGAGTGGACAAAGCTTGATCAATACTATTGGCATGTCACGTATCATGTCATCGTCGAGCCCAACCCCGTGGAAGAAATGATATATATCCAGCCACGTGACTGTACGCTCTATCTCGACGAAATCGTTCTTGATACGCTTTGCATCCCCGAGCCGGCCAGCCTGCTGTTGCTGGCAGTCGCCGGGTTGCTGTTCCGTCGCCGGTAGGGCGGCTCTGAGAAAACATCATTGGAATCCCCGGGCGGACCGTGTACGCGGCCCGCCTGTTTTGCTGCGCTCGCGGGTCCCCCGGCCACGGCTAGGGGTCTGATTTGTTATTAGCGCATCTTGATTCAAGGTGGTGCGGGCCTCCGTGCCCGCGACTGGCGGGCAGGGACGCCCGCCCCACAGGCCAGGATAAGACGCAATCTGCACGAATCACTACGCTGGATTCTGGGTTTTTCTTCAACATTTCTGCTTGACACACGGGCATCCACTCGGCTAGAATCGATTCAAGCGATGGTGGCAGAGAAGCTACCTGTTTGTGTGGAACTAATGTGGAAGATCATATAAGGAGAGGGAGTCATGACTAAAGTGGGGATTGTTGCGCTAGTTGTTGCGGGTCTTCTAGTTCCGGGCGCGCTGGCGGAAAGCGTCATGCACACATCGGGCACGGCACATTTTGTGAGTGATCTGGAACCTCCTCAGACTGTAGATGTGCCATCGTTCGATGGCCATGGCGGCTTGTGGGTGCTGGATAATGTTCTCATCCAATGCATGCATAGCGGTTCGGTCGACATCTCGGCCGACAATGATGACGAGTTCCAGAGCGCCGCTGCGAACGCCCGCATGATTCGTATTTTCGGCGTGACCGGGCCGGACAATCCTACCTTCACTGTGACCGGCAGCAAGGAGATCGCCAGCGACCCGGTTACTCTGGCTGCTGACGATGGTGATGGGGATGCCTGGGATCCGACCCCGCCGGACGGGCACTTGTTCGACACACTCACGTATGCTCCCGAATTGGGTGCGACTTGGTTCGTGACGAACCTTGCCGCGTATTACAATCCGCCGGCCACGATCGATTTCGAGATCACTCCTGATACGATGGTGAACGACGTGCAGTGGGATCCGACCCCGGCTATGTACCAACTCGAAGTAGAGCACGCGGTGCTCGATGTGTACCTTGAGGTAACCTACACGTACCATATTATTCCGGAGCCGGCGACCTTCTCACTGCTGGCACTGGGGGCGTTGGCGTTGGTGAGACGTCGCTAGGCCCAACGGTCGCATGTGTGTTTGATATCCCCGCGGGCCGCCTGTACAAGACGGGCGGTCCGTTTTCCGTTTCACAAGTTGCCCCGGTATCTCGAATAACCTGAGCGCTTGCGTAAACCGTGGGATGTCTGAGCGCCGATTATAATTGTATATCTGGTCACTCAGCAGCGCCTTGCGCTGGGATAGGCTGATGCAGAGGGACACGATGAAGTGCAAACGCATTCCATATCTAGGCGTGCGACTATCTGTCATGCTCGCGCTGGCCCTGTCCGCGCAGGCAACCGTCATTTACGTCGATGCCGACACGGACCCCAGCGGCACTGGAACGGGTTGGGGCATGGCTTGCGCCGATTTGCAGGACGCGCTTACGGCCGCCAGGCCCGGCGACGTCATTCTCGTGGCCGCGGGAGTGTATTACCCTGACCAAGGCACCGGCGAGCGCTCGCGCTCGTTCGAGCTTGGCAACGAGGTTTCCGTCTACGGAGGCTATGCCGGCCAGGGGGAACTGAACCCGGATTTGCGTGACCAGGTGGCCTACCCAAGCATTCTCAGCGGTGATATCGGGGTCGTGGAAGATATCAGCGACAACAGTTATCACGTGGTGACATCCTTCGGTGGGGGCGTTTCAGGGCTTTTGGACGGCTTCGTCATCACGGGCGGGAATGCCAACGCCGGCTACCCCGACGACGGTGGAGGCGGACTACTCAACACACTGGCGAGCCTCACGCTGGTGAACTGCACCTTTTGTGATAACTGGGCCGGTTCCGGCGGCGGGGCGGCCTTGCTCAATCGCAACAACGCGAGCTCAACCGTCACGAATTGCGGATTCCTGCGAAATACCGCCAACGGGGAGGGGGGCGCGTTAGCCAGTTTCGGCGGTACGCAGACGCTTGTTCAATGCGATTTCCTGGACAATATTTCAGACTTGGGCGGGGGCGCGATCTACTCTGTTTCGGCCAGCCTGTTCGCCGGCGAATGCCGTTTTGCCGGGAACTGGGCCGAGCTCTATGGCGGCGCCTGGCACATTTATCTGGGAACGGTGCGTGTAGAAGACTGCCAGTTCCTCAGCAACTCGGTCCTGAACGACTGGACCCTTGACGCGGATGGCGGCGGGGCACTCTACAACAACGCCGGCGACCTGACCTTGGTCGGTTGTCAATTCATCGACAATATAACCAGCGATTGCGGGGGGGCCATTTATAATACCGAGGGAACCCAGTTACTCGTGAACTGCAAGCTGGCGGAGAACTGGGCTCTTGATGAGGGCGGGGGCATCTACTCCAGGGGCGGCTCCTTGACCCTGGCCAATTGCACGCTGATCGGCAACACCTCGCTGAAGAAGGCCGGCGGATTCTACAATCGCGAAGCCGCCGCGACGCTTGACACCTGTACGTTCTTTGCAAATTGGAACAACGGTACCAGCGGGGCCGGCGGCTTCCACAACGTGAGCGCGGATCCGATCATTACCAACTGCATTTTCTGGAGGAACCGCAACCGCGACGGGACGAATGAAACCGCCCAGCTTGCCCACAGCGGCGAGGGCCAACTCGCCGTCAACTACTGCTGCGTCCAGGGTCTGACCGGGAGTTTCGGCGGTGAGGGGAACATTAATACCGATCCGAGCTTTCTCGACCCAACCGGAGCGGACGGAATCGAGGGCACGAGCGACGACGACCTGCGGCTGCCGGCGAGTTCAACCAGTGTCAATGCCGGCAGCGACGCGGCCTTGCCGTCCGATGTCTTGGATTTGGACCAGGACAGCGATACACAGGAACCTCTGCCGGTTGATCTGGATTGGGACGAGCGGATCGTGGGGGCGCGCGTTGACCAGGGTTCCTATGAGTGCCTGGATGGGGAGTACGAGCGGGGCGACATGAACTGCGATCGACAGCTCGATTGGCGTGACATCGACCCCTTCACCCTGGCTCTCGTCGGCGAGGCCGTCTATTGCGAAAAGTACCCGGACTGTAACTGGCTCAATGCCGACTGCAATTACGACGGCGACGTGACCTGGGCAGACATTGACCCGTTCCTCCAACTGATCAGCACAAGCATGAGCCTGGCCCCCCTCGAATGGCACCAGCCGACAATCCTCTCTGAACTTCAGGAGTTAGCCGCGCTATTCGGCGAGTGAGGACGGATTCCCACGGCATCGAAGAAGCGGAGCTGACGCCGCTCGAACAAATCCTTTTGAAATGTCGGATCGATGGGGATCGGGTAATCGCCGGTGAAGCAGGCATGGCAGAAATCCTCGTGGGCGGTTTTTGCCGCGGCCAGCATTCCGTCCAGTGAGAGGTATTCCAGTGAGTCCACGCCCAGGTACTCTCGGATCTGCGCCACCGTCCGCCCGTTGGCGATCAATTCCTCGCGACTGGGAAAATCGATGCCGTAGTAACAGGGATGCCGGATCGGCGGGCTGGCGACGCGGAGGTGAATCTCCTTGGCGCCCGCCGTCCGTAGTGAGCGCATCTTGCCGCGCGTCGTCGTCCCGCGGACGACCGAGTCTTCGACGACCACCAGCCGCTTCCCCTCGATGCTGCCGCGAATCGGGTTGAGCTTCAGCCGCACGGTCAGATCGCGGATCGATTGCGTGGGTTGAATGAAGGAGCGTCCGATGTAGTGGTTGGTCGTAAACCCGCGCCCGATTTGAATCCCGGAGGCTTCATGGTAGCCCAGGGCCGCGCAACGGGCGCAATTAGGTACCGGCACCACCAGGTCCCCGTCGGCCGGCGCCTCGCGAGCCAGGGCCCGCCCCATCTCCATCCGCACCAGATGAACGTTGTCCCCGAAGATCTGGCTCGAGGGGTCGGCAAAGTAGATGTGCTCGAAGATGCAGTGCGCCCGGCGGACCACACCCTCTTCCACAAACCGGCGTGACGACAGCCCGCTTTCCGAGAGCGTCACGATCTCCCCCGGGTCAACATCGCGCACATACTCGGCGTCAACGATGTCGAGGGCACATGTCTCACTGGCCACGATCCAGGCCTCGTCGAGCCGTCCCAGGCACAGCGGACGGTTGCCCGATGGGTCGCGCACCGCTTCCAGACGGTCCGGGTACTGAATTAGCAGGCAATACGATCCGCATAAGTGCCGCAAGACGGCGGCCAGCGGATCGGGCTTTTCGGTGAACCTCTTGTCGGCCAACATGTGCAGGATGACCTCTGTGTCCGAGGTGGTCACGAAGATGTGGCCGTGCTGCTCAAACTCGCGTCGCATCACGCCGGCGTTGACCAGATTGCCGTTGTGGCAGATGGCCACCTGCCCGATCGAACAGGTCACCAGCAGCGGCTGGGTGTTCGATTCGCTGCACGATCCGGTCGTAGAATAGCGCACGTGGCCGATCGCGAGTGGATTCCGCAACTCCTCTAAATCCCGCTGGCTGATCGCGTCGGTGACAAGCCCCAGCCCGCCGCGCCGCGTGAGGGTCCCTCCGTTGGACGAACATATGCCCGCGGATTCCTGTCCGCGATGCTGCTGGGCGTAGAGCCCCAGATAAGTCAACTCGGCGGCGGCGGGATGATTGGCAATCCCG
The DNA here is from genome assembly GCA_023128695.1 of Phycisphaerae bacterium. Classification (GTDB taxonomy): domain Bacteria; phylum Planctomycetota; class Phycisphaerae; order UBA1845; family Fen-1342; genus JAGMDK01. The sequence goes on along the minus strand of JAGMDK010000316.1, from coordinate 3,440 downwards.
AATAGTCCGCAATGGTGATGAATTGAAGACATAACGACTCGAATCGGAACGGCGTTTTCTTTCGCCCCGCTGGGGCTCGCATCCCTGCTCCAACGCTCCCGGGGGCTGACGCCCCCGGCTAACGACTTCCGCCCTTTCAGGGCTGTGATCCGAAGCCCGCAGTCCGAAGCACGAAGTCCGAAGCACGAAGCCCCGTACGGGGCTCGGATGATACAGCCCCCGAGCTTTCCCGTAAAACCGACACGCGCACTTCCCCCGGCGCCATTGACCCGCGAGGCGGTCGCTCGATAATGGCTCCTGTGTAAGAGACCACTTTCCGGGATCCATTGGTGCGGTCTGATCGTTACTTCAGTTTGTCGCTTGCTCGGCCACGCTGGGCTGCCTGCGCGGCGCTCGCGCTGGCTGTTCTCGCCGTACCGGCGGCTCCGCTGCCCCAGTACGATATGAGTGACGAGCCACTATTGGCTTCCGCGGTCGCCGATCTCGATGTCGAGCTGCGCGGCCGCTACGTCCGCCAATGGAAGCAGGATGACGGCACGCCGGTGCTGATGTTCAACGGCGGCTTCCGGCTGGACATGGGTCGGCGGCGGCTGTCGGCCAACAACGCCGTGGTTTGGATCACGCCGGGGCGCACCGAGCCGGAGGGACGCAAGTACTACGAGCTGACGGTCTATCTCTCGGAAAACGCGGAAGTCCACGAGCCGGGCGGGACGGTAACGGTTGATAACGTGCTGCTGGTGCGAGGCTTGCGCACTTCCGGGCAGATCATCAAGTACCAGGACGCGCACGTGCCGGAGAGCTTGGAAGAGTCTCCGCTCTACCGGCAGGCCCTGCGTGACCGGGCTTTGATCGAAGGCGTCCAGCTTCCGTCGGCCGAGGCCGCACCGGGGGTAGTCCGCCCCTCGGAGGCCCGTCGGCCGCGGGTGGAACGGCCGCCGCGGGTGATACGGTATCGTCTGCCGGTCGTTGAGCCCGCCCAGACGCCCGCCGGGGAGCGGGTCTTTGTCTCGACGGGGCGGGTGTACTTCTCGCAGGCCGGCGGCCCCGACGCACCAGTGCTGGAGATTCGGGCCGACAGCGCCGTCGTTTTCCCGGCCGAGGAGATGGCCGGCTCGTTCTTCGGCGCGGAGGTGGAAGGCGAACAACGCAGCGCGCCACAGGCCGACGAAATCCCAACAGACGATGCGGCCCCGTCGGACCAGGAGCCGCCGCGCCCGCAGCGTGAGACCCGCGAAGAAGAGCCGCCGAAGACGCCCGGCCTGTTGGGATTGGATGCCGCCGGCGGACCAGCTAGCGTCCGGGCCGTGTATCTTGAAGGCGACGTGGTCTTGTCGCTGGGCAGCCGCTTCGTCCGCGCGCACCGGCTGTACTACGACTTCGAGCACGAGCGGGCGTTGATCCTGGACGCCGTCTTTCGGGCCGACATCCCGGACCGCGGCATTCCGTTGTACATCCGGGCGGCCGAGATTCGTCAGCTCGCGGCGGGCGAGTTTTCCGCCGAGGACGCGGTTGTCACGACCAGTGAGTTTTACACGCCGAGCTACCATGTGGGTGCCGAGCGAGTGGTCATCCGCGACGCGACGGCGCGTGACTCCGAAGGACGTGCGATCGGCCCCATCACGGGCAACTACGAATTGAAGAACGCCACGTTGAATATCGAGGGCGTTCCGCTGCTCTGGTGGCCGTACAGCAAGGGCACGCTCCAGGAGAGCGAAACCCTGATCCGCCGCATAAGAACCGGCTACAGCGGCGATCGCGGGGCCGAGCTTGAAACCAGTTGGTACTTATTCAACCTGCTGGGCGTGCAGCCGCCGGAGGGCTACGACGCTACCCTGCGGATGGACTACTTCTCGCGGCGTGGGCCGGCCACCGGCGTCAACCTGGACTACGAGCGCGAGGATCACTTCGGCCTCTTCCGCGGCTACTACATCCACGATGACGGCGAGGACAACCTCGGCCCGCTCCGTAAGTCTGTCGAGAAACCCAGCACGAAGGAACGCGGCCGGGTTCTCTGGCGACATCGCCATTATCTGCCGTACGACTGGGAAGCCACGCTCGAGGTGGCGTACATCAGCGACCCCTATTTCCTGGAAGAATACGAGAAATCCGAGTTTCACGAGGGTAAAGAGCAGGAGACGGCGGTTTACCTCAAGCGGGCCCGCGACACAGAGGCGATCACGCTGCTGGCCAATTGGAAGCTGCTCGACTGGCTCACGCAAACCGAGCACGTGCCCGAGCTGACCTACCGCCGCATCGGCGACACCTTCCTCGACCCGATCGTGCTCTATCATGAGTCGCACGTGGGCGCCGTGCGTTACCTGCCCGACGAGCGGCACTACTATGAGTTCCGCCGCTTCAATAATGACGGCCGCACCGACGTGACCTTCCGCACCGGCCTGCGGCAGGAGGCCGAACTGCCGCTCAAGCTCGGGCCGCTCAATGTCGTGCCCTTCGCCTCCTTCCGCGGCACCTATTGGGACGGCCAACCGCTGGCCGATGGAGCCCTGTGGCGCGGGCTCGGCGTCTACGGGATTCGCGGCGGCACCAGCTTCAGCCGCGTCTATGACGATATTGAGTCCGAGCTGTTCGACATCCACCGCATCCGGCACATCATCAAGCCCGACTTCGCCGCTTGGTGGGGGCACAGCAATACCCGTAGCGAGTATATCACCCCCTTCGACTACGGGATCGAGACCATCGACGGCTTCTACGGCATCACGGCCGGCGTGCGGCAGACCTGGCAGACCAAACGCGGCCCTGAAGATCAACGCCGTACGGTTGATCTGCTGATTCTTAACATCGAGGCCGGCGTCTTCGGGGATACAGATGGCCGCCGGGAAATATCCAACGGCTACGCCAATCCGTACCGTCCCGAGAACAGCCGCACGCGGAACTACATGGCCGGGGACCTGATCTATCGCCTCAGTGATACCACCAGCTTGCTGTACGACTTCAACGTCGACCTGAACGACTGGAGCTTCGATCGGCACAACGTCTCTCTGGCCGTCGAGCGCAGCCCGCGGCTGGCGTACGTCTTAGGCGCTCGTTACGCCGGCGACATTGACATGAGCCTCATCGGCGGCGGTTGGAACTACAAGCTCACCGAAAAGCACATCACCGCCGTTCGCTGCTGGTACGACGTGGATACCGGCGATCTGGGCGAAGTTGCGTTGGCGTACATCCGCAAGCTGCCGCGCTGGTACATTGGACTGAACTTCGAGTACGACAACGTAGATGACGATTTCACCGTTTCGATCTCGCTCTGGCCCGAGGGCATCCCCGAATGGACCCTCGGCTCCCGCCGCTTCACCGGCCTGGCCACCTCGACCGGCATCAGACCTTGACAGTCTGCCGCACTAAAGCAATTTCAGAAAAAGTCCGTCGCTTGGGGAGGGCGAGCCTCTACTTTGGGAGGGCGAGCCTCCCGGCGAGCCGCGGCT
>JAGMDK010000315.1 GCA_023128695.1 Phycisphaerae bacterium | reverse complement strand
AGCCGCGGCTCGCCGGGAGGCTCGCCCTCCCCCAGCAACGGACTGTTTCTGAAATTGCTCTAGACCTTATCACCTTATCACCCTGCGGCCGGCACGGTGGCCGGCCGCTACTCTTTTGTGTGGCACCGGCATCTTGCCGGTGGCTTCGGCGCACGAAAGACGAGCGTTTTCAGGGCCAGAAAGGTGAGCACTACCACTATCGGCAGGCTCAGCGCCTGGCCCACCAATGATCCGAACCCGATCCGCCGACACAGCAATTCGAGCAGGCCCAGGTTAAACATGTACATCGCTGCATAGACCAGGATGAACCGCGCCAGCAGCCGATTGTCACGGCTGCCGAAGACGATCCAACCCGTGGTCCTGAAGTTGAACAATACACCGAGAACCGTGGCGATCAACAGGGCCGGCGGGCGGGGCAACCCGAGGAGGATGCCGGCCGCGTAGACGCCGTAACCGAACGCGGTGTTCAGGATCCCGACCACGAGGAAGCGCGGGAAGGCGTATTGCCAAAGTCGCCGGAGCCAGGATGCCGGCCCGGCTTTCACTTCGGCGTCCTCTTGAGCAGGTCGCGTACGAGTTCGACGAGGTCGCCGCCCAGGGTTCGCAGGTAGGTTTGGCAGCCGATCCGGCGGTTCAGCCGATCCGGGGCACCATACTTGCGTAGCGGGCCGTGGGGCGGGTCCATTGCCGCAAGCGCGTCGGCGACGGCCGAACCCAGGCCGCCGGTGACGCTGTGCTCTTCGACCGTTACCACGCCCCCCGTCTCGCGGGCGGCGGCGCGCACGGCAGCGCCGTCAAGCGGCTTGAGCGTGTGCATACTCAGCACGCGGGCCTCGATTTTGTGCTCCGCGGCCAGCCGGCCGGCGACGTGCATCGTGTGCTCCAACATTCCGCCGGTGCTGATCAGCGTCACGTCGCCGCCGTCACGGACGCGGATCGCCTGGCCGAGCGCGAAGGTCGGCGGGCGTTTGTGGACGACCGGTTCGCGAGCCTTGCCCAGTCGCAGGTAGCACGGCCCCGGCACGTCGAGTAGGGCGCGTGTGGCCAGCTCGGTCTCGACCGGATCGCCCGGCGCGACGACGGTCATGTTCGGCAGGGCGCGCATGACGGCCAGGTCTTCCACGCCGTGATGGGTGTAGCCCTGGGCCCCGTAAGCGAAGCCGCCGCCGACGGAGACCACCTTTACAGGCAAATCGTTGTAGCAAACGTCGTTGCGGACCTGCTCCAGGCAGCGGATGGTCGGGAAATTCGCGATCGAGTAGGTGAACACGATCTTGCCGCAACTTGCCAGACCCGCGGCGACGCCGGTCATGTTCTGTTCGGCGACGCCGACGTTGACGAAGCGGCTGGCGAACTGGTCGCGGAAGGGTTCGAGCACCGAAAAGCCGAGGTCGCCGGTCAGCAGCCAGATGCGGTCGTCCGTGGCCGCCAGTTCGCACAAGGTTTTGATGAACGCGGTCCTCATGGCGTTTCCCCCAGTTCGGCCAGGGCGGCGGCGAGCTGCTCATCGGTCGGCGACTTGTAATGCCATGCCAGCTTGTTCTCCATGAAGCTGACGCCTTTGCCCTTGACCGTGTGAGCCAGGATGACCGAGGGCTGTTGCGGCTCAAATGGGGCGGCCTGGAACGCATCCAGTATCTGGGCGTGGTCGTGGCCGTCGATCTCACGCACGGCCCAGCCGAACGAACGCCACTTGTCCGCCAGCGGCTCCAGGTTGAGGACCTCCGCCACGGTGCCGAAGCCCTGGCCTTTGTTGTAGTCCACGATGGCGATGAGGTTGTCGAGGTGATGGTGCGGGGCGAACAGGGCCGCTTCCCAGAGGGAGCCTTCGTCGCACTCGCCGTCGCTGAGCTGCACGAACACGCGGCAGGAGACCCCGTCGTGCTTGGCGGCAAGCGCCACTCCGCATCCGAGTGACAGCCCGTGGCCGAGTGACCCGGTGGAGAATTCGACCCCGGGCACGCCGTGGTGGGTGCAGTGGCCGGCCAGCCGGGCACCGTCGTCGCAGTAGGTCTCGAGCCAGTCGAGCGGGAAGAAGCCCCGCTCGGCGAGCACGGCATAGAGGGCCGCCCCGCCATGACCTTTGCTGAGGATGAAACGGTCGCGTTGGGGCCGGTCAGGCCGCTTGGGATCGACCCGCAGCACCGCTTGGTAGAGGACCGCCAACAAGTCGGCCATGCTCAAGCAGGAGCCGATGTGCGAGGCGTGCGCATGGTGCACCATCCGCAGCGCCCGGGCTCGAATGCGTGCGGCCAACTGCCGTGTCGCCTCTGCTTTGTCAGCATTGTCAGGGGACATATTGGTTATCGTACCAACCTGTAGCGGCCGGGCTCCGTACCGGCCGTTGTTCTAGGCGAG